>JANORE010000318.1:0-13712 GCA_031415155.1 Akkermansiaceae bacterium
CATCTCGGGCCGTGGCCGTGGTATTTGGTAGCGATGCAAGCCATCGCCCTCCTATTTTTCTTTTTACTCACCTTGCCGTTTGTGCGGAGAGCGCGATGAAATCGAGGTTTAGCCAGGAGGCCATTCGAGTTTCCGCCCACCGATCAAGTGGATATGCAAATGGGGCACGGACTCGCCACCATCCGGCCCATGATTGATCACCAATCGGTAACCGGTTTCCGCGATCCCTTCGTTCCGGGCGATCTCTGCGGCGACGAGTAACAAATGCCCGAGCAAGGCTTCATCTTGCTCCGTCGCCAAGCCCACGCGAGGAATCACTCGGCGCGGGATGACTAAGATATGCGTCGGAGCCTGCGGTGAAATATCTCGAAACGCCACACAGTGTTCATCTTCATGCAAGAGCACCGCCGGAATTTCCTTGGCACAGATTTTCTCAAATAACGTTTTTTCACTCATCTTCGCCAGAATGGCAGAGCGGACCATTCTGGCAAGCTTGAGCATGGTGAGTGTAATCCTTCGCAAACCGATGGAACTCATACTGGCGCGCATGACATCGCGGCTCTAACATCCATTGTCTTCAAGATTCGTTGGATTCACCAGATTCGCGGTGCCAGCCTCTTCATTTTCAAAATCATGGATCATTCGCGAAAGACATGTCTTGGGGAGGTTAGTCGCGGAATCTTAGTTCGATGTCCCAACGTTTCACATAGAGCATCAGGATGTCTTCTGCCGGATAGGCGACCGGATCTAGCAGGGTGGTGACGACCACGATCACCCGCCTTAAATAAGCTCCATTCGTGTCAGTGTTTTTCTCCTCAGCCTTACCGAGCGACTAGCCTTGATCCATTCAATTTCCTGAAGTCGCCACATCCAGCTCAACCGGATGGTATGTTTTCCGCACGCCGTGCACCTCAAATGGCCACAGCACATCACATTTCTTCGGATTCCCCCCTGCGTTCTATGGGATTCTTCATGAGGTGGGCCCGCAGGGATTTGAACCCTGGACCAAGGGATTATGAGTCCCCTGCTCTAACCGCTGAGCTACAGGCCCGGTGAAGAGGCGCGACTATGTCAGGCCAATTCATCACGGCAAGCGCCAAGGTTAAGAATTGATCATTCTTGAAACTCTTAGGCGCTCCGCAGTGACTAGGGCGTAAAATTTCGTGTAATCTTCCTCACGAGTCGATGACAGCAAGCGATACGCGTATTCACTCCAGTGCTGCATTTCTTCGAGCGCATTTCCCATCCGCAGGGCGATGGTTTCTGCGCTATCCGTTCCCCGGCCAGAGAGACGCGCCTGAAGCTCCAGCTCGCTTGGCGGCATCACGAAGAGATCGACGAAGGCCCGCCGGATATCGGCATCTTGACAAGCGCGGACTTGTTCCGCTCCTTGGATGTCGATGTCCATGACGACGTCGGTGCCGTTTTGCAGATAGGAAATGACTTCGGATTGAAGCGAGCCATAGAGATTTCCGTGGACGGTGGCATGTTCGAGGAATTCTCCGGCCCTGAGTCGTTGTTGGAAAATTTCTTGCGAGAGGAAGTGATAGTCTTCTCCATTTTTCTCACCGGGCCGAGGAGGTCGAGTCGTGCAGGAAATCGAATAATGCGCCTCAGCCGCGTCGGCGAATCGTCTGCAAAGAGTGGTTTTTCCGGAGCCGGAAGGACCAGAAACGACAAGAAGAATGCCAGTGCGTGAAGACATGAGACGGTGATATTGTGAGAGACGGCGGACGTGAATCGAGAAATTTATGGAAATTCTGGAAATCTCCATTCGGAAGCGGTGCATTTGTGGATTGCCTGGATCCAGGATGGCGATGACATTTCGGGGAAACAAATATGCAACTTTCCATATTTCACGATCTGATCAAGCCGCCATGGTGAGCAGCTCTCATCGAGCAACTGGGACGGTTGGAGTCAAAGTCAGCGACCAGTTGTTTTCGAGACAAAAAGCCCACACCCGACGACATCAAATTTTCCTGAATGAACATCCGGTTCACTACGTCTGCATTTCAGCATTTTAAAAAACCATGAAATATCCATCTCTGCTCCCTTTCACGGCACTCGTTATCTTCACCGTATCAAGCTGCGAGAAATCGCAAAAACTATCGCCAGACATTGAGAAAAAAATGGCTGAGCTTGAGCAGAAAAATAACGAATCTGCGGCGCGACAACGTGAGCTCGAACAAGAACTTGAAGATCAGAAACTAGCTGCCGAGCGAGACGCCATTGAGCGCGAGCGACTGCAGATCGAAGAAGCTCGCGCCGAGCTAGAGCGCCAACAAGGTGAAGCCGCTGCCGCTCAGGCAGAAGCCATCCGCAAGCGCGAAGACGAGCTAGCAAGCCGAGAAGGAAAACTCGAAAAAATCCAAAATGACCTCACGGAAAAACAAGCAGACCTACAATCCAAAGTCCAACAGATCAGCCAGCGTGATAGCGATCTCGCGGGGCGAGAAGCGATCCCTTTTGAGCCAAAGGAACAGCGCGAATCCGTAGCAGATTATGGATTATTTCACGACTCACTTTCATCTTATGGTTCATGGTTTGAATCACCTGACTATGGCTATGTCTGGCAGCCTGCTGCCGTGCGAGATTCTAACTGGAGACCTTATTCACGCGGCAGCTGGGCTTGCAGCGACCGTGGCTGGGCTTGGGTCTCTGAGGAGCCATTTGGCTGGGCGACTTATCAC
Organism: Akkermansiaceae bacterium; assembly: GCA_031415155.1. Lineage (GTDB taxonomy): Bacteria > Verrucomicrobiota > Verrucomicrobiia > Verrucomicrobiales > Akkermansiaceae > Luteolibacter. Next base: position 2,691 of record JANORE010000318.1, read on the forward strand.
TACGGACGCTGGACCTTGGTGCGCGGTCGCGGCTGGATCTGGGTGCCGGGTTCCGAGTGGGCGCCGAGCTGGTGCACATGGCGTGAGAGCGGCGATCACATCGGCTGGGCACCACTTCCTCCCGAGACTCTGGGCTATCGCAAACATCGCTGGGATTCCACGGTGGAGGTCCAGTTCGGCATCGGTGCGCTTTGTTTCAACTTCGTGGAAATCCGTAATTTCGACCGCCCGCTTTATCGCCACTGTTTACCGACTTCTCGTAACTCTATCTACATTAATCAAACTACCAATATCACTAATATCTATATCCAAAATGAACAAGTGATTTGCGGGGGACCGCGTTATAAAGACGTATCTAGCCGCATCGGTAGGCAAATGCCATTTTATCAACTCGAACGGGAAGGCTATAACCGTGAAAGCCAAGATCCATCCAGATTTCGCCCACGAATCCGCGGTAATAAATTATTCGTTTCTGCTCCCAATGTGGACAACGATTGGAACGATGCTCTCAAACCCAGAAACATGAGAGGGCGCATCGAATCCAGCGACATCGAGCGCAGCGGAAAAGTCAACGAGGACGCGGTGCAGAGTTATCGGAAGAGTCGTGATTCTGGACGTCAGCGGGCTGAAAAATCCGTGGCCGATTTCGGTGGATTTGAGAAATTTGAAGCGCGTCGCAATGAGCGATTGCAGGAAAATCGTCGCGAAGTGGAGACCAAAGATCGTAGCGAAAAAACTCGCGAAGCTGCGAATCAGTCGAACCACGCTCAACGCGAAAATTCTGAGAAACGCGTGCCGGAAAGAGAAGAGCGGACCATCGAATCCAGAAAAGATGAATCGCCTAACCGAGGAGATCGCCAGCCGCAGATCGGGCAAGGCGGATCTCAGAAGCAAGGCACGGATCGCAGACAAGAAGAGCAAGCTCAACAAAGACAGCAACAGGACCATCAACGCGAGGCGCGGCAAAAGGAAATCAACCGCAACCAAGAAGCCGAGCAATCTCGCGAAGTTCAAAATCGTAAAGAAAAACAACAGCAGAACGAGCAAGCACAACGCAACCAACGAGAACAGGCAGAAAATCGTCAGCAACAAGAACAGCAAGTCCAACGCCGCGAAAACGAACAAGCCCAGGAAAGGCAAAATCAAGAGCGTCAAAATGAACAAATTCAGCGCCAACAACAGGAAGAGGAACAACAACGGCAAGTGCAGCGTCGAAACAACGAGCAAGCTCTAGAACGTCAAAGAGAACAAACTCGCCAACGCCAGCAACAAGAAGAGCAACAACAACAAGAAAAGCGCCAGCAAAACGAACGCGCCCAACGCCGCGAGCAAGAACAGAATCAACAACGCCAACAAGAACAAGCCCGGCAACAGCGCGAAGAAGAGGGAAATCGCCGGCAACGTGAGGAAAACCAACAACGTCAGCGCGAAGAAGCCCAGCAGCAGAGACAGCGTGAGGAAAATCAGCAACGTCAGCAGCAAGAAGAAAACCAACAGCGGCAGCGAAAACAGAAGGAAGACGACGATCATAACCAGCGCCAACGCCAGCAAAAGAACGACGAAGACAACAACCAACGCCAGCGCAAACAAAAGGACGATAACGACAACAACAACCAACGGCAGCGGAATAGAAACTGAGAATCTTGAAATGGAATCATGAGACTTGAGCGATAAGATGCTCTATCTCGTGTTTCAGAGTTGAGTATGCTGCCGGATTCCGCAAAAACCCTGCGGATGAAAATTTTGGTCGTTGGAAAAGGTGGGCGTGAACACGCATTGGTGAGAGCATTGGCAGAGTCACCCGGGAAACCGGAATTGTTTTGCTTCCCAGGAAGTGATGCGATTTTCGAACTCGCAAAACCTGTTCCAGCCAAGAGCTTGGAATCATTAATCGAGTGGATGAAGTCGAATGAGATTGATCTCTGCGTTGCTGGCGAAGAAAGCTATCTCGTTAAAGGCGAAGGTCTCGCGAATCTCTGTGAGAAAAACGGAATTCCCTGCTGGGGGCCGCCCAAGGAATCTGCCCAGCTCGAAGCCAGCAAGGAATTTGCCAAGGCATTTCTCGTCCGCAACGGCATCCCCACCGCACGCTACATTGCCACGGATTCGATCGATGAAGCAGTCGCCGCCATCGCTGGAGAGTACCCGACGGTTTTAAAATTTGATGGTCTCGCCGCAGGCAAAGGCGTGGCAGTTTGCACGGATGAAGCTTCGGCACTAACTTTCCTCGATAAAGTGATGGTTCAAGGCCGCTTCGGTGCAGGCCGCGTCCTCGTCGAGGAATGTCTCACCGGACCGGAAATCTCGATTTTTGCCGCGATCATCGACGATGAATATTTTATCTTCACTCCCGCTCGCGACTACAAGCGCGCCGCCGACGGCGATCTCGGCCCGAATACGGGCGGCATGGGAGCCGTCGCTAGCCGCCAGCTGATTTCCGCAGAAATGCTCGCTCAGATCGAAAAGGAAATCGTGCAACCCACCGTGAGCGGATTGCGGAAAGAGGGGCTTCCTTATCGCGGGTTTCTCTACTTCGGTCTCATGCTGACGCCGTCGGGGCCACAAGTGATCGAGTATAATTGCCGCTTCGGTGATCCTGAATGCCAAGCCGTGATGCCGCTGGTCGAGGGCGATCTCGCTGGTTTTTGCCTCGCTGGGGCGCAGGGGAAACTCCGCGCAGATCTCATCCATTTCAAAGATGAATGGAGCGTCTGCGTCATCCTAGCTTCCGCCGGATACCCAGATATTTCTCGCAATGGCGACACCATCTCGGGTCTGGCAAAAATCAACACCGCTCGCGTCTATCACTCAGGGACACGGCAAACTTCAGATAAACATTGGGAAACGAACGGCGGGCGCGTGCTCGCAATCGTCGCAGGTGGCCCGACTCGCGAAGAGGCCGTGAGAAAGGCTCACGCCGCAGCAGATCTCGTCGAGTTTGCCGGCTTACAACGCCGCACCGATATTGGTATTTTAAATTTCTAATCCCCATGGAACGCACCCTCAGCGCAGAAGACATTACCCACGGAGTGGAGCGGCTTGCTCAAGCCATCCGCGAAAAACACAGCGGCCACCCGATCGCACTCGTCGGCATTCGTAGCCGGGGCGATGAAGTGGCGGAGCGGGTTCTCACCCTCCTTTCCGAAGAAGATTGGGATCTTTCGTTTGGCGTGCTCGATATTTCGCTCTATCGCGACGACTTCGAGCACCTTCGTGAAAATCCATCATTGCAAGAAAGCGACATCAGTTTCCCAGTCGATGGCGCACACATCATCCTCGTCGATGACGTGCTTTTCACCGGTCGCACCATCCGCGCGGCACTGGATGCGCTTTCTGACTACGGCCGTCCTGCTAAGGTCGAGCTCGCCGTCCTGATCGACCGCGGTCACCGCGAAATGCCGATTCAGCCGGACTATGTTGGCATCACTCTCGACACCCACCGCCTCGACCATGTATTGGTTTTGCTCGAAGGGAATGACGGCATGGATCAAATCCGGATCGTCGAAAAAGAAAAACCATGAGTCTCCTGCCGCAGCGCAAAAAATCCGCCGAGGAAATCGCGAAGATCCGCGAATCCTTCGGACTACCCGGCGCATCGCAGGGCGAGGAAAATGCGGCACTTCCCGTAGTAGAAACTCCCGCACCCCAGCAAATCGAAGTCGCCGAGCAGGCCGGAAAAATCCCACGTGCAGTCTCTCCCCCCCGCGAGCCGAAGCCCGTCAAGTCACTCCGTAAATCCGAGCAAGGAGTCGCACCGATCAGGCGCGTGGCATCGACCATCTCTAAGATTCCAGTTCACCGCCGCAGCGATCACGAGCTCAACGAAATCCGCCGTCGCGAAGCACTTTCTAAACTTGCACCGAAGCCGAATCCCCAGTCTCTCGTGGCTCACCTAGCTCTCGTGATTCCGGCCTATCTTCTTGTCATCACCAGTGCGATTGGCTGTTTTTTCTATGATCTGGAAATGTGGATCACCGCAAGCTGCTTGGCCTTCGCCCTAGTCATCGGCGGGTTTATTTTTTTCAAAAAACCACTCTCTCGCTATCACGCGGCATTCATCGCGGTGATTTCCTTGTTCCTGATCATCTTCGGCACGTTTCACTATTTTCCCCAACTTCTCAATGGCACGTAAAGACCTCCTCGACATCGCATCACTCCAACGGGAAGAAATCGACCATCTCCTCGAGCAATCCATCCCGTTTAAAGAACTCTTCACTCGCTCGGTGAAAAAAGTTCCTGCATTGAAGGGAAAGTCGGTCCTAATGCTTTTCTACGAGCCAAGCACCCGGACTCACTCATCCTTCGAGGTCGCTGCCAAGCGCCTTTCTGCGGATGTCACGAACTTCGACGTCGCCCAATCCTCGATCACAAAAGGCGAATCTGTAAGAGAAACAGTCGAGACTCTCCAAGCGATGCGCACGGACTACATCATCGTCCGCCACAGCCGTTCTGGCTTGCCCAGCGCGATTGCCAAGCAGACGAAAGCGTCCGTCATCAATGCGGGTGATGGTGCCCACGCGCATCCCACCCAAGCGCTGCTGGATGCCTTCACCATCAAGGAAAAATTTCCCGATCCCAGCGGAAAGCGAGTTCTCATCATCGGCGATGTTCTGCACTCCCGAGTCGCTCGCTCCACCAGCATGATTTTGAAAAAACTCGGTGTCGATGTCGCCTACCTCGGCCCCGGCTCGCTGGTGCCGAGAATCGGTCCTGAGAACATCCGCCGCTTCACGGATTACAAGGAAGCCATGGCCTGGAACCCCGATGTCGTCTATCTACTCCGGGTGCAAATGGAGCGGCAAGATGTCCAATTTTTCCCCAGCCTCCGCGAATATCACAAGCTCTACGGCGTCACCGATGCCCGCTTGGAGGAAATCCGCCAGCGCGGCCTCTATCTCATGCACCCCGGCCCCGTGAATCGCGGCGTGGAACTTTGCGATGCCGTCATGGACTACGAGCGCACTCTGATCAACGACCAAGTGGAAAACGGCATCGCGGTCAGAATGGCGGTGCTTTATTGGCTCAAACCCGGCTCCGTTGTTTGAGCGGGGGCAATGAGATGCGTGCGATTAGCCGCCAGTTCTGGCACTAAAACGCTTCCGCTCCCGAAATCCTTGCCGACGGCGCATTCGTCCGTTACATCCCCGGCGTGCTCACGATTCACAAGCTTACTAAAACTCTCGGCGGCCGCTGCCTCCTCCGCGAAGCGGAAATGTCCATCAACTGGGGCGAACGCGTCGCTCTCGTCGGCCCGAATGGCGCAGGCAAGTCCACGCTTTTCCGCATGATCCTCGACGAGGATTCACCTGACGAAGGGAAAATCGAGCGCGACGAATACTCGATCACCGGCTATTTACCGCAGGAAGCAGGCGAGCCAACGGATGAAACCATCCTTGAAATCGCGATGGGCATCACCCCAGAAATGATCGGCATCCTCCGCACCATGCGCGAGCACGAGGCGACCAACGATCTTTCCCACCCAGACTTCGCCGCCGCCCAAGACCAATTCACCGCGCTGAACGGCTACCAACTTGAGCCAAAGTCGAAGAAAATTCTCCACGGCCTCGGCTTCAAATCCGAAGATTTCCACAAACCCGCGAAGGAATATTCCGGCGGCTGGGTGATGCGTGCCCACCTCGCCCAGCTCCTCACGATGGAGCCGGATTTACTGATGCTCGATGAGCCGACGAACCACCTGGACCTCATCTCCCTGCTCTGGCTCCAGCGGTATCTGCTCAACTACTCCGGCGCGATTTTGATGATTTCCCACGACCGGGATTTCATGGACTCGATCATCGAGACGGTGGTGGAAATCGACCCAGACGCCGCGAAGCTCAACTCCTACACCGGAAATTACAGCGCGTTCCTCGAACAACGCGACGCCCGCTTCGACCAGCAGACACAGGCCTACCGGAACCAGCAGAAGGAAATCGAGCACGTCCAAGAATTCATCGACCGCTTCCGCCAAGTCGGCTCCAAGGCCTCCCAAGTCCAGTCACGCATCAAGACCTTAGAGAAACTCGTCCGCATCGAGAAGCCCCGCACTCCGCGCAAGCCATTTAAATTCAGCTTCCCCCAGCCACCGCGCTCGAACCAAAAAGTCATCGAACTCAACAAAATCAGCCAAGCCTACGGCGAAAAACGGATTTACAAAGATCTGGACCTCACCATCGAGCGCGGCGACCGCATCGTCCTCGTCGGCCCCAATGGCGCGGGGAAATCTACGCTCATCAAGATTCTCGCCGGCCAGTTAGAAATCGACGGCGGCAAACGCGAGCCAGGCTACGCCACCAAGATCGGCTACTATTCCCAGCACCGTTCCGAGTCGCTCAACGAAAATAACACCGTTCTCGAAGAAGTCCTAGCCGCCTGCACCACCCTCCGCGAGGAAGAAGCTCGCAGCATCCTCGGCTCCTTCCTCTTCCGCCGCACCGATGTGGAAAAACGCTGCGGCGTCCTCTCCGGTGGCGAAAAGTCTCGCCTTAACCTCGTGAAATTCCTCGTCGATCCACCGAATCTTCTGCTCATGGACGAGCCCACGACTCACCTGGACATCCTCTCCATCGACTCGCTCGTCCAAGCCCTGAAGAACTACGAAGGCACGCTGGTCTTCATTTCTCACGACGTTCACTTCATCCGTACCCTCGCGGAAACGACGCTGCACATCAACAACGGCACCGTCACTCGCTACACCGGCGGCTACGATTATTTCATCGAGAAGAGCGGCCTCAACGATGATCGCAGCGCGGTAACCGCGTAAGGCCGGTAAACTCCACGAGGAATAACCCTTTCACCATCTAGGGCTTGGAGGATAGCAGGCCTCACAAGCGGCACTTTTGAAAGACTTCAATCACGAACTAGAAGCGGGAATCCATCGAGTCGCCACGGCAGCGGATTTTTCAAGTAAAGTTTACGCAAATCGCTGAAAATAAACGAGCATCACTCGATTTCCTTGATTTGATAGCTCCGTAATCGTCACCCCGAGTGCTCTAGAAATTCTCAAAACACTCGCAAAGGATGGCCGCACATCACCGGATTCGATGTGCCGCAGGACAGATCTACGAATACCAGCAAGTTGAGATAGCAGAATATGTGAAATTTTCTGCTTGATACCTATTTCACGTAACAACACAGCAAGAGCAGCAGTGATTTCCTCGGGCGTTCTCTGAGTCACTTGATACTAAAACCAGCTTAACGGATCAAACGGGGATGACCAAGTCAGACCATGAATTGTCAGAAAATGGATTGCTGAGAGTCACCATGGTCGGTCCGGCGGCTTGAGGATTGTATGTTTTTGTGTTCATGACCCATACGTCATACCTCAAGTCGCCATTGATTAAGACTTTTTAAATTTTGTCGTGTCGCGTGACCTATTATAATTACTAGGTAGACAAAATGATGAATACAAGCCAAGTTATCTCCAAGAGATTTCTATGTCTTAACAAATAGAAATTTTCGCTCATATGAAAATTCTAATCTGTATTTTTCAAGTTACTGTTTTTCCTTGTGATTAGTCCACTTCGTTTCCTGAAATCTAAATCTACAGAGTGCATACCCAACTAACTTTAAATTAAGAATCAGGAACCATATAAAATGACATGATTGAGTTAATCTTTATTAATCTTATGTTATTGGAATGATTCAACGCATTTACCCCAAACGGAATCTTGAAAAGCTTTTGCCTAGAACTAGTAATCGCTCAATCAATTAAATTGAGCTCAATATAAAATTTCTTGTTGCCACACAAAAAACAACAAAAAAACAACGAACCAATAACGATAAAATATAACGTAATGTCAAAATTCAAAAAAAGTATAAAAGTGACAGCGGTGATCGCAGCAGGTCTCGTGGGAGTGACCACAATTAGTACGAGTGCGCTCGGCCAAATGGTCAACGCCGCAAGCTTCACCTCTGAAACACACGCGTCTGATGATAATATCATCCGCAACATGGGAACGAAGGTTGGATATATCAAGAACGCTCCAGATCTCGCTCCAACTTACATGTCCTACCCTGGAATGGATCTCACGGGTGCCACCCACGTGACCGTGCGCGCATCGAGCGGTGCTGCCACTGGCGGTACTCTTTCATTGAGACTTGGCAGACCTGCGGGGACAGATCTCGCTGCGGTGAACATCACACCAACCGGTAGTTGGGACACCTTCCAAGACTTCACCGTCCCTTTGAGCGAATATGAAATCCGGACGATCGGCAGCAGGGGCTTCCCTTTGTATGCGGTGGTCACACCAGGACAAACGAGCTATGAATATGACCTTGAGTCATTCAAATTCGAGCGCACCAGTGTTGGCACAGCCATCGAAGCCGAAAACTTCAGTCGCGAACGCTTCAGCAGCGTAGAGGACGACGTGAGAAAAATGGGCAATAAAGTGGGATATATCAAACAAAGCTATAACTGGATCGATTACGACAATGTTAACTTTGTAGGCGGATCAAGATCTGTCACATTCCGGGCTGCTTCTGGTAATCCACTAGGTGGCACCGTCGTCATTTATGATGGCTTTCCTGCAAACGGCGTAGAACTTGGCCGTGTCAAAATCGCTAGCACAGGTAGTTTTGATACGTTCCAAGATTTCTCTGCAAACATCCCCTTCATCGCAGGTGGAACGAAAAGGATCAGCCTGCAGTTCTTGTCAACTGACGGCTCGCAGAGCTACTTGTTCGACCTCGATAGCTTCACGTTTAATCTCAATCCCGTCAACAATCTGGGAATGTGGATCAACGCCGCAACTTATGATGGGGAGTCGGCACCAACCAACGAGGATATCATCCGCGACATGGGTAATAAAGTGGGTTATATCAAAAATGACATTAATAGCCCAGCTGCAGCTGGTTATTTTATCTTCGATAACTTCGACATCGCAGGTGCTAAAACTGTAACCGTGCGTTACTCAAGCGGTGGTACTGGTGGTGTAATCGATATTAACTTCGCGACCCACTACAGTGGCGAGTTGGTGAATGACATGGCCCTCCCTCCAACGGGCGGATGGGACGTGATTCGTGAGGTCACATTACCAATCGATCAGTATATCTTAAATTCGAGGAATGGTAGAAACCTCTATTTTGCCATCCCGAGGGACACCACCTCCGATTACAAGTTCGACATCCACGCGTTCAGATTCGATCCGTAACATTTTTTAAGATTTAGTTCATACCCAAGAAGGCTCCAACTTTTCGTTGGGGCCTTCTTCCGTTCTTCGGTGTCGATGCACTATTTTTAGGTGAGCGCCTATTCGTATCAATCCAAGAGTTACGTTGTTTTGAAATTCAACGTTTTGCGGTTTATTTCGCGCGATTCCCAAGGCCATTTAAAATGTTTTCCTCACTGAAGCGTCATCCGTTTCCTGTTGTCGCCCGGTTCGACCGGGTGGTGGCGGTTTCGTTCGTATTTCCGGAGGAGGTGCTGAGGCCGATGGTCCCGCCGGGGTTGGCGATTGATACTTACGAGGGCTTCGGTTTCGTCACTGTCGCGCTGGTATGGACTCGAAAAATGCGTCCCGCAGGGTTCCCGGAGTTTCTCGGGAGGGATTTCTTTCTCGCAGGAACCCGGATTTTTACGCGGCTGCAAGATGAAACCGGCAGGCGGTTGCGGGGGCTGAAAATTATCCGCAGTGAGACGGACAAGCAGACAATGGTGTGGGTGGGGAACCTGATGACGGGTTACGACTACCGGTTTGCACGGGTCAGTATCGATCAAAAAGGCACGGGAACGCGGATTGTGATGAAGCGGCCGGGTGGTGAGGTGAGCCTTGATCTCTGCTTCGCTGTAGGCAAACCCGATCCCGGTCTGCCCGTGGGATCTCCCTTTCCTGATTGGCGGACTGCACGCAGATTCGCAGGGCCGATGCCATTCACTTTCAGTCCTGAGAGCGACGGATCATTCGTGGTGATCGAGGGCAATCGGGGTGAGTGGAAGCCCCACGCGGTGGAGGTGAAGAATTGGGAGGTAGGTCTTTTCCACGAGGCTACTCTGCGTGGTGCGACGCCCGTGCTTGCCAATGCTTTCGTCGTCGAGAACGTGGATTATCGTTGGGAAAAAGGAAGAATCGTGCAACCAGGAGGCGCTTGGAAATGAAGCGGGGCAAATGGCAGGGGATGCTTGCGATTGTGCGGTTCAACTGGCCGTTCTATCTGGTAGCAACTTTGGTTTTTGTCGGAGCCATCGTGGGGATCTTCCATTTACGCGACCCGTGGGTTGTGGCTTTATTTTATGCTACCGCAGCGGGTTCCGGGTATTTCGTCGTTGTTTCGCTCGGAGTGTCCCATTTCGTTTACTGCGGAAGCGGGAACTGGCCATGCCCCGGTTTGCAAAACTGAGCGTAAAATGTTCAGTAATTTGTCTTTAAATGCTGATCTTGAACGATTTGATGTTTTGAGTAATCAGCCATGGGGCCACTCTCGCTAGAAAACAACCCAGCGTTTTCAACAAAACATAAATTTATAGTATGATAGCGTCTGAATTTTGGGCTTCCCTAAGCGAGGAGGAATAGAATATTGCTTAATCATTAAATAAAGAACTTCAGACATTAAGTCGTGACGAAAATTTCAGGAAAAAAATATACGGCTATTTGGCCTTAACTCCCCTCTATTTTTGATCGCTTCAGAACAACGAATTCTAGTCATCAGCAAAAAAGCTTTTACGCTTTTAGAAATGGTTACGGTTGTCACCATATTATCTATATTGATGACTCTTGGCATTAGTTTTTTAAACGAGACTGGTAGTCACGCTCGTAGTACAAATACAGACATGCTCATTGGGTTCATTGAGGAAGCACGTATCAAGGCTATCACATCAAGATCGTACGTTGTATTGGCTATTCAAGAACCTGAACCCCTCACCGATAGTAATCAATGCTGCCGAATCGGAATGTTTGAAGTCGAGAAATGGCCAGATTCTGTGACGATGCCAATGGTGCTTGAGGGGAAACTTCTAAATCGCTGGCAAAAATTGAATGCTGGGATAGTCTTGATACATGATGATATAAATGGAATTAAAAATTTGTT
>JANORE010000319.1:0-1732 GCA_031415155.1 Akkermansiaceae bacterium
TCATTGAGTTCGGCGGATGGGATCATCATACAGAATTGCTTGTGAATCAAAACCGCATGTTAGGCATCATGGATGGCGTTCTCTATGCTTTCCAGAAATCTCTCGAAACTCTCGGTCTCGCCCAAGATGTGGTCACGTTCACTTGTTCAGACTTTGGTCGCACCCTGCGCTCGAATGGTCAAGGCACCGACCATGCTTGGTCTGGAAATCAGATCGTCATGGGTGGTCCTGTCACGGGCGGAGTGATTCGCGGGACGTATCCATCGCTAGAAATTGATGGCCCGGATGACATCGGTCGCGGTGGTCGGATTTTCCCAAAACTCTCTGCTGATGAATACTTTTGCGAAATGCTCCGTTGGTTCGGCGTGAGTGCTGGAGATATGGATATGGTGCTGCCTAACATCCGTAATTTCTTCGATCCGGCAAGTAGCACAGGGCCAGTCCAATTCATTACTTGATCGACTTTCTGAATCATGGCTCGTGCTAGAACATATCAATGGCTAATCGCTCTGGTGACAGGAGCCGTCCTTATCTGGATATTTTTAAGTATCGGTTTCGAAAGAAAGTCCACATCGCCCCCGCTCACGAAAACGGCGAGCCAAAGTGCATTACCGATTCCACAAAAACCAACGGCCAGCGAATTATTGCTCTCAGGTTACGCGGATCCGGCCACTCCAGCGCTCGATGATTTAAGAAAAATTCAACGCGTTGCGCTGGGTTATTTTTCGGTCATCAAAAATGCACAACGCTTCCCCATCGGCGGTAACGAGGATTTCGCCGCAGCCTTGAGAGGGGAGAATTCCAATCGCGAAGTTTTTGTCCGCCCAGGAAATCCCATTTTTTCATCGGCGGGTCTGTTGTTAGATCGTTGGAAACGTCCAGTAATCGTTCACCCAGAAGGCTGGCAGCGTCTCGAATTCCGTTCCGCTGGCCCCGACCAGATTCCTTACAATTCGGACGATCTCATTCTCTCGCCCACGGGAGTTTCCTCGCTGGGTGAAAAAACTCACGGGAAGTGATGTCTCGACCGTGATTTTTGTTTTTTCAAGCCACTGTGTGATCAGAACAAGGCCGCCTATGGAGCAGAGAATGGGCAAGATATGGTTTTATGATTTCAGGGATTTGGGTTTTTTGATTCGAAGCTGACTTTCTCGATTCCGGCATCCCGCACAGCATTGAGCACGCCAAGAACTTGCTTATGCCGAGCTTCCGCATCGGCGGCGATGAGCACTCGGGTTTCATCGGGCTTGGCCTCGGCTTTGAGGCGGGTGGTGATTTCGGATAGAGTGATGATTTCACGATCCCAAGTCGTCACACCATTGGCATCTACGGCGATCTGGAAGGGTGGGGTCTTGGCATCTGCGATGCCAGTGGATGCGTCTGGCAGGGCGATGGGAACCCGGTGAAGCTGGGTCATACTTAGGCTCACTAAGATGAAGGCGGCGAGCAGGAAAAACATGATGTCGATGAGCGGAATGATCTCGATCCGCGCCTCGTCGCCTTCGTCATCGGATGGGCTATGGAGCTGGACAGGCATCAGAGTTTGGCACGTTTTGCGGCGAAGACTTCAAGGTCGTGGCCGTGTTCTTTTGCTGACTTCACTAGCAACTCAGTGTGATTAATCCAGCGCTCCAGCGAGCTACGAAGGACTGAGACACGCTTGCGGAAAAAGTTGTAGGGAAGCAGGCAAAGAATGGCGATGGCGATGCCGCAGGCGGTGGCAATGAGAGCC
>JANORE010000320.1:0-8115 GCA_031415155.1 Akkermansiaceae bacterium
TTCACGGCTCGCGAGCACGCCAAGTTGCGGAAATGTGGATCGCGGTGGGCAGTAATTCTGCGATTGAAAAACGCTTCGATCCGCTACTTCAGCGCACCGACGAAGAGATGGGTGAGAGTTTCGAAGTGAAGCTCATTTCCGAAGGTGGCAGACTCAATCTTAATTCGATCATTCTCCAGAACGACAAAGATTTGCTTAAAACCATCTTCATTAAATGGGGACTAGAGCTGGACGACGCCCAAGACGTCGTGGACTCCCTGATTGATTGGGTGGATCAGGGAGACGACGAGCAGCTCAACGGAGCGGAAAAAGAGTATTACGAGAAGGAAGGTCGTATCAACCAACCATTTAACCGCCCTTTTTATAATCTGAACGAAGCCAGCTTGGTCAAAGGCATGAATCTCGTCGAGCGAGTGAAGCCAGATTGGCGGGAATGGTTCACCATCTGGAGCGAGGGCAAGCTAGACGTGAATGAAGCATCTGCGGAACTGATCGCCGCCGCCGCAGACGTCGAGGTGGACCAAGCGGATATCATTCCCGAAACCGTTCGCGGCCCAGATGGCGTGCTTGGCACGGAAGACGATGTTCCTTATCAAGACCACTCTGCCGCACTTGCACAAATCGGAATTGGTGATCAATCTCCTTCTGAAGTCATTGAGCGCTTCATCGCCGGCGATCTCAATTCTGGAACGACCCGCATCGAAAGCACTGGCTTTGCCGAAGGCGCAAAACGCAAAATCACCGTCATCGTCCGCAGTCGCAGCACGAATCCACAAATTCTTGAACGCATCGAAGAAATCATCCCGTGAGTAAATCTACCGACAACGTGCTTCTTGTTCCCGGCGAAATCGGCTGGGAAATCTGGACTGGTCAGACTGGCCATCCATTCACTCTTCATGCCGCTACCACCGTTGAGCGTGCTGGCGAACTCACGGATATTCCGAGTGGAGATCTGCTTTTACTTTTCCCGGTCAAGGCGATCACTGCGGTGCCGATGCGAGTCACCAGCGACGATGAGGCGCTTTTCCCAGACCTCGCCGCGCTTCATGCGGAGCGGCTCGGACTCCGCCCAGATCCGATGGCCGGCCAACTTACCGACGTGTTCACCATTTCCCGAGAAGCGGAAAATACGGCACTCGTTTCTGTCCTGCTACGTGCTCCCGGCGATGGTGACATGCCGCCACGCGGGCCGAAGAGTTTCGATGTTTCTGCCCGTGCTTTTCTGGTGGCTGGCGATGTTTTGACTCTTTGGAAAGAATTTGGCCGCTGGGTTTTCTCGATCTCTCACCAAGGAAATCTCGTTTATTGCCAAGCGACTTCTGCGACTTCTGCCAGTCCGGACGATATTTTATCCCGGGAAATCCGCCTCGCACTCATCCAGCTTTCCATGCAAGGTCTGAATGTTGATCCCGATGGCATCCTTGTTTGGTCCGGCTCAGAACACATCCATGCTACCGCGCTGGCTACTGAGTTCGGCGTGGGGGTAAAAATTCTCCCCCGCCCAGCACCTGTCTTGCCGAATCCTCTGAGCAAGCTGCTCCCTGCGGACGTTCGTGCGGCCCGGCGTGCCGCCAAGCGAAATCAGAACATCTTCCTGGGCATCGCGGCGATTGCCTTGCTCTATCTCGGCCTGATCGGCTGGTTCGGCTACGGCCTATGGAAAGATATTCAGGAAACCCAAAAACTCACGGCCTTGGCCGAAGCCGCGGCTCCTGAAGGTGCCGCATATTCCCAGCACACCGACAAATGGCTCGAACTTGCCAACTCCATCGAGCTGACGAACTCACCGGTCGAGATTCTCAGCCGCATCGCCGCCTGCATCCCACCGGGTAGCGGCCTCCGCCTGAAAACGGCGGATATCACCGCAAATGAAATCAAACTCATCGGCGAGGCCGGGCAGCTCGAAGCCGTCAATGGTTTCAGCCTCAAGCTGGATAAAAGTCTCGATCTCGCGCAATTCGACTGGCAGACACCCGAGCCAAACCAATCCACCCGTGGCTGGGAATTCGTCTTCAGCGGAGAAGTCCCAGCGACGAATTAACGTTGATTTTTCCGTTCACTGACAATTTCTTGGATCCACGGCTTTTTCTGCACAGTAAATCTTAGTCTTTCCGTCCCTACTCCTTCTCCATGTCGTCCCGCGAAAAAAATCTCCTCATCTTCTTCTCCATCGCAGGATTCGCGATTCTTAATCTCTTGGCGTTTAATTTCGGGATGTCAAAGCGCCGCGAGGTGGCAATTGAGCGTGATCAAGCGCGAGTGCAACTTGCCAATGCCGAGAAGTTTCGCGAAAGCAGCGCGCAGATCATCGATCAAATGGAGTGGCTCGCCCAGCACGAGCCGCAACCATCCACCAACCAAGACGTGCAGACCAAGCTCCAGCAGCTCGGCGAGCGAGAAGCGGGTGGGTCCGGCCTCACTCTCAAGAGCCAAAAGCCGCTGCCGACGGATACAACCGGAACTCATTATCATCGGGCAAATTTCCAATTCGTCGTAACCGGCACCGAGGATTCCCTGTATCGCTGGTTTGATAAACTCAATGTGCCTGACCAGTTCCGTGTCGCATCCCAAATCAATATGAAACCGAACCAACAGGACGATACAAAGATCGACTGCACGGCCACGGTATCCCAGTGGTTTGTTCCGCCGCCCACCCTCTAACCCATCATGACTTTGAAATCTACGATCTCAAATCCAGTTTTCCTACTCCTCGCTTTAACGGGCTGGTCGATGGCTGATGTTCCGAAAAAAGCGCCACTCTCCAATTATTCGGCACTTTGGGGAAATTCTCCTTTCACCTCGAAACCGCTGCCGCCACCAGCCGGACCAGAGACCAATCCACTCGACGACTTCGCGCTCATCGGCGTTTCTCCCATCAGCGGCAATGGCTACCGGGTCACGATGTTGAATAAAAAGCAGCCAGACCAGCGGATCACCGTCGATTCTGGTAGCGCGAAAACGGATTTCAAAATCATCGAAGTGGTCCGTAAATCAGGAGACCCACTCGGCACGACGGTCCGCATGACCTCTGGCTCTATGACGGGAACCGTTAGCTTTGATCGACAGCTTCTTGCATTGGTGCCTGCTGCAGTCAATAATCCACAGCCCGGCCAGCCACAGATCCAGCCACCCGGCCAGCCGAACATGCCACCCGGCGTACCCGGCCAACCTCAAATGCGCCAACCGCGCCCCCGAGTGATTCCGCCGCCGATGCCACAGCCGGGCATTCCAGGTCAGCCAATTCCACAGGCGGGCATCCCAGGTCAAGCCGTCGCTCCACAAATTCCTAAAGACGTACGAGTTCCACGTCGTAGGAACTGACCTTTTCATCTGCAATTCCTACCTTTTCCATGTCCTGCCATCGCTCCATCGTATTTCTACTCCTCGGTCTGGTTTCCGCATCTGCCCAAGAACCTTCTGAAGACCCGTCACTTCCAGTCCCACCACCCGGCGTCCCGATTCCAGGGGTGATCCCACCACCGATTGCGGGAGAGCCTGAGGCAAATCGACGTGCCACAGCCAATCAACCGACTCCATCACTCGGCGAAACGAAAATCACCGCTGACATCAATGAGCCAAAACTCAGTGGTTCCGCCTTGGCCGGGCTTTACCGGAAATACACCGGTCGCCGCGTGATTGTTTCTTCTGCTGCTACGAATGCGGAGTTTTCCTTCGTCCAAGAAGCCACGAATGAAGATCCTCTGACATTTGCGCAAGCGTCCGAATTATTGAAAAAAGCAGCGACGATTGAGAACTTCGTTTTCGTGCCTGATGAGCAAGATCCGAACCTCGACATTCTCACACTTTCCACGGGTGGCATCCGCCCGACTGGCCGTGGTGTCGATGTCTATAATGAAAACAGCGTTCTGCCACAGGGAGACGCGGTCATTTCCTACGTCATGTCGCTCAACTACATCAAGCCGGCCGAGGCGGTGAACACGTTCACCCAAATCATCGGTCAGTTCGGTGCATATGGATCCATCGCTGCCGTGCCAAATGCTGCGGCAGTCGTCATCACGGAAAACACCTCGCTCATCCGTAAACTCATCGATCTCAAAAAGGAAATCGACAAGCCGTCCTCACAAGTCGGCACTCGTTTCATCAAAGTCCAATACGCGGATGTCACCGAGATCGCCAGCACGTTGACAGAACTGCTCTCTGCCCAGCAATCCTCACAAACGACCGCCGGAATCCAGAGGGCCGACCTTAACCAAGCCCCTCCTCCGGGTGGAAATATCCCACAGATTCCTGGACAGCCCGGCGCTAGTGCCAGCAGCGGTGAAGCCACGCCCGTGCAAATCATCCCCGATCCTCGGACCAATCGTATTTTCGCCATGGGCCGCCCGGTGGATCTCGTCTTCGTCGAGGGACTGGTCCGTGAGTTTGATGTGGAAACGAGCGAGAAGAATTTCCTGCGCCGGAAGCTGCGCTTCCTGACGGTTTCTGAGTTTTTACCGATCGCTGGCGATGCTTTGACCCGCGCCTTCTCGGGTACCGGCGGTGATGGCGGAGGCAGTAGTGGTGGTGCGAGTGCTCAAGGTGGTGCTTCTGGTGGTGGCCAAGCAAGCAGTGGTCGCTCCCAAGGCGGCAGCGGACGCGGCTCATCCAGTGGCCGCAGCGGTGGCCGTAGCAGTGGCAGCAGTGGTGCCAACTTCGGCGGTGGTAGTGGTTCTTCCGGCGGCGGCGGCGGCGGCGGTGGTGGTGGAGGCGGTGGAGGTGGAGGCCTAAGCGATCCCGAAGTCAGTTCCGCTCCAGAATCCGTTCTCGTCGGGCGCACGCTTCTCGTCGCAGATAACATCACTAACTCCGTCGTCGTCCAAGGACCACCGTCCGGGCTGGAAATTATTGAGCGTCTCCTCGATCAGATCGACGTGAAGCCCGACCAGGTCATGATTTCTACCGTGATTGGCCAGCTCACGCTCAACGATAGTATGACCGTCGGCCTGGATTATCTCAAGCTGAACGGTGACGTCGTGGGCAGAGGCGGTAGCGGTGCAGGCCCGATCTTACCGATTCTTAATCAAATCGTTCCCGCAATTCCAGGGATCCCAGGTGGCCCCGGCAATCCCGGCGACCCCGGCTTCGTACCCGGAACTCCAGGAACTCCGGCGCAGAATCCGTTCAATCCTGGAACCTTAAGTGGTGGCGGACTCCAAGTATATGGAAAAATCGGTAATAATCTGAATGTTTATCTGAGCGCCTTGCAGGCAAAGTCTGACTTCACGGTTCTTTCAAGACCGAGTATTTTCACAGCGAATAATCAAAAGGGCACGATTTCTAGTGGTGAACGAATCGCCATTCCGACCAGCAGCAACAGCTTTGGTTCTAGCGGAAACGCTTCCACGAATATCGAATACCAAGACGTGGTTCTAAAATTGGAAGTCGTTCCACTCGTGAATTCTGAAAACGAGATCACTATGAAAATTGCTCTTCTCAACGACGAGCAAAACGGCACCCAGACGATTGCTGGAGCTGGAAGTAACGGCCAAGACCTCACCGTTCCAAGAATTTCTACTCGAGAAGTTCTTACTACTGTCACTGTCCCCAATAATGAAACCATTGTTCTCGGTGGACTCATCGTCAGCAGGGACAATCAAGGTAAAAGCGGCATTCCTATTCTTTCCAGCATCCCCTACCTCGGCTCGCTCTTCGGCACCACGACCAAGGGTAAAGATCGTAGCGAACTCATGGTATTCATGCAGCCTTCCATCGTGAGAAACGACCGTTCGCTCAATGCAGTCCAAGAAGACATGGATGTTCGTTATAAAATTTCTGACAAAGCACGTAAGTTCGCTGATGGCCCAGGTGTACTACCACCGTTGGACGCGATTCCTCTTGATGAAAAAGACAGCTCACCTCGCGCCTCGAGAGCTCCAACTTTCACCGGAGCTGACAAGCAACAATCTGATACTAGCAAATTGAAGCCTTCGATCCGGCCTGCTCATCGGCGCTGAAATACCAGACGTTCTGTGATACTGCCGCGCTTCATATTTTGTGGGAAACTTTGGGGCTTAATTGCCCTCACCGGGCAAAATGCGATAGCCCAGGGCATAGCCCTGGGTAATGGGTTGACGAAATGATTTAGCCCTGAAAGAGCGGAACTCTTCAGGAGGCGGCGCATCCAATTTCGCCCTTCAGGGCTTGGATTCCTTGGGATTTCTCGACCCAGGGCGTTGCTCTGGGCTATCGCATGTTACCCCGTTGGGGCAATCCATTGAGCGACGGCATCATTTCCGCAGATCATCAAGCGAGACTGTTAGGCGATCCATCCAAAAGGAAGCGAACCTCAGGCTTTCGCCCTTTACTTCATGAGCTTGGAGATTTTTGATTCGTCGATGCTGAAATTTGGTGCATGGATGATTTCCCCGTTACTGATCCTGCGGCTTGCTGCCCAAGAACCCCAAATTTTACCGGATACCAGCGCCGTGCCGCCATTGGTGGATACGATCACGCCGGTGCCCGCGCCGATGATTCCATTCGGCTCGCCTGCTGCGGCCACTATGGTGATGCCGGAGAATTTAAAAATCAGCAATTACGGCGGTGGGACAATCTCGGGAGGGAAAGATCTAGGCATCCGTTATGATGGACCGGGCATCAAGGTCACCGGAGATAACGGAATGGAGGTATTTTCCGATAGCGCGGTGATTGATCTCCAAGCAAAGACTGCCACTCTTGAAGGAAACGTCAGTGTCTACCAAGGAAATACCCTGCAGCGCGGTGAACGAGTGATTTACTATTACGAGAAAAAATTTCTCGATACGAGTGGACTACGCGCTTCGATCGACCCGATTTTGTTCGAATCTGGGAAATTTACCGTCGAGGATCGAAACGGAAAAAACGTCTATGTCGGCGAGGATGCTGGCATCACCACTCACGATGTGGAGAACCCGAATTACTGGATCCGGGCAAAAAAGACGACGATCTATCCAAGCGAAAAAATCGTCTTCAATGATCTGCGTGTTTTCGCTGGAGAGACGCCCGTGTTCTGGCTGCCTTACTTGAGTCAGCCGTTAGATGCGGAACTGGGCTATCATTTCATCCCTGGCGCACGCTCAAACTGGGGCCCCTATTTACTCAACACCTACGGCATCATGCTGGGTGGCGACTCCAATCCTGAGACGGGAGAGAGTGAAAATGCATGGCTGCTTTCCCGCTGGCACTTTGATCTCCGCACGACTCGCGGAATCGGAACTGGCGTCGATTTCGTGGATACCCGCGTGGAAAACTCCAAGGAAATCAGCGGGCTGAGTTTTTATTACCTGAATGATCTTGCGCCACAAACTCGCCGTTCTGGCATCGACCGTGGCACGGTCAATGAAGATCGCTACCAACTGGAGCTGAAATATCGTTTCAATCTCGATCTGCCAGATGATGCCGATTGGCGGATCGACTCGAATTTCACCCTACTCAGCGACCCAAATTACTTAGAGGATTTCGAAACTGCAGACTACCAAACGAATCCTGCACCGGATAATACTCTCGGGATTTATCGGCGGGACGATCGCTCGTTATTGTCACTTTATGCGAGATTACGAGCGAATGATTTCTATCGGGCAGACACGCGCTTGCCGGAAGTTTCCTATGATCAAGTAAGAGCTCCTCTTTTCAATACGCCGCTTTTACATGAAGGCAGCACCTCATTCGGCATCATCGGGGAGCAAGCGGCAGATCCCACACGCGATGCGATTCTCAATCCTCTGTTACAACTCAATGCCGGAGATCCCGAAACACGGTCATTACTCAGGCAGCTCAGTGGCTACGAACGCCAGCTTGCGGAAAAAATCCTCGCGCTACCACTCAATGATCCAAGGCGGGATGCGATTCGTGACCAGTTGCTGGATTCTAACTATTCGCGGTTTCATACTTACCAAGAGTTATCATTACCGATTCATAACATCGGCGGTTTTTTAAATATCATTCCGCAAGCGGGTTTGGGTTATACAAATTATAGCTCCGTCGATGGCCCAGTTGAAAACTCGGATCGCACGCATTTCCATCTCGGCACAGAAACTTCAGTGAAGTTTTCCAAAGACTTCGGAAATTTTCGGTATCATCCGTTAGGACTGGATGGGTTAAAACATATCCTCCAGCCTTATGCCGCGTGGTCGTATGTTT
>JANORE010000321.1:0-2862 GCA_031415155.1 Akkermansiaceae bacterium
GATGCCCACATGAGCGCGTGAGAATCGCCGAATACGACGATTTCAGGATCTGGTCCACTATATGGTTTAATGATTCCCTGTTCAGCAAAAGCTTGGGATTGAGCTTGTTCTCGCAGCGGTGCGGTGATGCCGGCCATGCGGTCTTTCATGAACCCTTCCCAAGGCTTTTGATTTGGAGTGACATCATAAACTCTGCCATTCCACACGACTGGAGAAAATTCCGAAAAATTGTAATGAACACGCCAAGAATACATCCCTGCTGATGCGGCAATACTGGTGAGAGCTAAAACACTAACGGGTAATACCCAGTTTTTTGAAAATCTGGCTGGCTTTTCGATCAAATGGTAGGAGCCAACGGAAAGAATCAAAGTGATTCCAATAAGAGCATAAACCGGGACAGCGTATGATGACTGTTGATTTAGGAGATGGGCATAGACGATCACTGGCCAGTGCCAAAGATATAGAGAGTAAGAGATTTTCCCGAGATAAGACACAGGGGCCGACGCCAGAATGCGCCCAGTCCATTGTTCACGTGAGGTGAATGCGATTACGAGAACAGTGCCAATTACCGGAAAGACCGCCTGATAACCAGGAAATCCACGTGCTTTCGAAATATAGAAATACGAGGCGGTGATCCCAACAACTCCAAGCATTGATAAAACGGGAGCAATACGCGCTGAAGAAAAATCGGCACGCCGCTGGTTCGTTAATATGGCAAGCAAGCAACCTGCCGCCAGCTCCCATGCTCGTGGGGGTAATAAGTAGAATGCGGCAGCCGGAAAATGCCGAGTAGCGTATAACCCAATAGCGAAACTGAAAATGGTAGCAGCTAGAATCAGCTTGAAGGTATGTTGTTTCGCAAATTTCAGGATCGTGATCAGCAGTAGTGGGTAGAAAAGATAGAATTGCTCTTCGACAGCGAGTGACCATGTGTGGAGAAGAGGCGTTTCATGTGCGGCTGGAGCCCAGTAGTTTGCGGCGAGTTTCCACATGTTTAGATTCGCAATCAGAGCGAATACCGAGAGTCCTTGTCCACCGAGGTTCTTCCAATCCAAACGGAACAGGATAAAATATCCAGCGATCATGCTTGCGAGAACCACACTCGAAAGCGCCGGGAGAATCCTACGTGCCCTGCGTATCCAAAAATTCCTAAAAGAGAAAACTCCCTGTTGCTGCTCTCTCAGAATGATCAGACTGATGAGGTAGCCGGAGATGACAAAGAAAACATCAACTCCTACAAACCCTCCTTGAATCCAAGTGAAACCAAGGTGAAACAGAATCACCGGAACTACCGCCAGTGCCCGTAAGCCATCGACTTCTGGGCGATATGTGATGCTACTCAATGGTGAGGTCGTGGATGAGGCGACTAAGTGTCAGAGAGAAATTTTCTCAGTGAATTCATGCTGCCATTCCAGCAGCGGGCGGATCACTCCAGGTGCCACCGACATGTTACGGCCTCTGCCGGTGCTGCTATTTTCTATAGTGAACGATACCACTTCTTCCATTCTGAGAAGTGAGTAGTATTGATCTTTGCCAAATGTGACAGAGAGAAAAAATTGACCCGCATTCAGGAGATGCGGGGGGAATCGCCCTGTTACTAAGTAGCTGCCCTCTAAGGCATTGTTCTCGGTGCTGATGATGCGCCCGGTTTCACAAATAATCATCCCATCGTTGTTCAGCAGATACACGGTACAGTCCAGATTGATGCCTGCTTTGGCATTGTGGAATCGGATTTGAATTTCAGCACCCGTATCAATCGTAATCTCAGATTCACCATCGGGTGGAATAACGCTAACGGACTCCATGCGGATGTGTTCGTTGCCAGGGGCGGTGGCGGGATCCGGCCACTCTTGGATGCTGGCGGAGTCACGGCCAGATTGGAGGTAGGTCGTAACAATTTCATCGGTTTCGCCGTGTGTGATTAAGCTGCCATTGGCGAGGAATACTGCCTGCGAGCAGAGAGTCTTCACGGCAGCAATGTTATGGCTTACGAATAAAACAGTCCGGCCTTGGCCCGCGACGTCCTTCATTTTGCCGAGGCATTTTTTCTGAAACTCTGCATCACCGACGGCGAGGACTTCATCGATAATTAAGATTTCTGGCTCCAAGTGAGCGGCGACTGCGAAGGCGAGGCGGACATACATGCCTGAGGAATATCTTTTAACGGGGGTGTCGATGTATCTTTCGCAACCTGAGAACTCGATGATTTCATCGAGCTTGCGGGTGATTTCGTGTTTCCTCATGCCGAGGATGGCTCCGTTAATATAGATATTTTCTCTGCCAGTCAGTTCGGGGTGAAATCCGGTGCCGACTTCGAGGAGGGAGGCGATGCGGCCTTTGACTTTGATTTGGCCGGTGGTGGGTTGGGTAACGCGGGAGAGGATTTTTAAGAGCGTGGACTTGCCAGCTCCATTGCGGCCGATGATGCCGAGGACTTCGCCTTGTTTAACTTCGAATGATACATCTCGGAGAGCCCATGCATATTCGGATTCGCCTTTTTTGGTCCGGTCATTGCTTTCGCCGATTTTTAGATAGGGATCATCTTTGCCGCGGACTTTATACCATAAACGATTGATGTCATGAGCCAAGCTACCCGTTCCGACTTCACCAAGGCGGTATTGCTTTGAGACATTCTCTACTGAGATAACGGTGGACATTGAAGAAGAACTGAAATGTTTCTGAGTTTTAGGAATTGATAAAATGCTTTTCGATCCAGATGCGATTTTGATGAAAGGCGTCTTTGATTTCCTCGAGATTTGGAATGAGTGCGTTGTCTAGGTGGTTAGAAAGGGATGATATTTCTGTCCCAAGCTGGTGAAAAAGATAGGTTAAGTCGGTGCGATCTTGGGGGTCGATCCGCAT
>JANORE010000322.1:0-4275 GCA_031415155.1 Akkermansiaceae bacterium
TAAGGCCGTTGCGGCGATGTGTGCAGTAGTCCACGCTGCTTGGAAATTAAACCCGCCAGTGATCCCGTCGATATCGAGGCACTCACCCACAAAGAAAAGTCCCGGCGTGACCCGACTTTCCATGGTTCGAAAGTCGATGGAATGCCTTTGGATGCCACCTGCGGTCACAAATTCGTCTTTGTTGGTCGTTTTTCCTTCCGCCTGAAAGCTCGCTGACTTCAGTGCCTCTAGCAGATTGGTCATTGCCGTTTTCGATAAGTGACCCCATGTGACTTGGTCATCGATTCCACAGCACGCGACGATGCGTTCCCACAGCCTTCGCGGGATCGGATGGATCGGTGTGTTGCGAATCAATTTCGCACCTTGATTCTGGCGGATATCTGCAAACCGCTGCTTGAGCTGCGCCATTTCAATTTCCGGTAGCCAATCGATTACAAAAGTGAATTGATGGCCGGTGCGTGCGAGTTCACGGGCCTCCCACGCGGAAAGGCGTAAAACGGCTGGTCCGCTGACCCCGCGGTGAGTGATCAACAGCGGTCCTAACTGAGAAGACTTTTGTCCTTCTCTCCGAATCGCGACCCAGGGATGAGCGACTCCAGCCAAGCCGCTAAGGCGAGAATCCGTGACATTGAATGCAAAGAGCGAGGGGACAAGTGTCTCGGTGGGCTGGTCGAGCTTTTCTAACTGAGTGAGCAGCGGACTTGCCTTGAGGGAGCCAGTCGCCAAGCAAACCGAGCGAGTGATCACAGGGGCGATTTGATTTCCGAAATCCAGCACGAAGCCATGATCCTCGCCCCGGCGAATTCCGATCAGCGGATGATTCCGAAATAAGGGAATATGATACTCGCGGGCTCGGTTTATAAAACAATCAATCACCGTATCAGAGCGATCCGTGGTGGGAAACATCCGCCCATCGGCCTCGGCCTTCAGCGTCACGCCGAAGCGGGCGAACCAGTCGATCGTGTCAGTCGGTTGCCAACGGTGGAAAGCGGCAAGCAATTCCCGCGAGCCACGCGGATAGTTTTTTGCAAGCTCCTTGGGGTCGAAACAAGCATGGGTGACATTGCAGCGCCCTCCGCCAGAGATTTTCACCTTTTGGAGAAAATGTGCGCCTTTTTCAAAAATCGCAACGCTTCGATCCGGTGCGAATTCCGCATATTGCAAGGCCGTGAAAAACCCCGATGCGCCGCCACCGATGACAGCAATATCCAAAATAGGTGGCAGTAAATTCACGGACGCTGTGATCATCGAATAAAGTAAAATGATAAAGGTAATTATACTGCGGCAAGTCATGATGGGTGGAAAGTGGCTGGAGCGTTTCGCGGTGACCATTTTCCTGCATCAATATTTTCACAAAACATGAAGCACTGCGATCTAGCTACCACGGCGAGACCCGTCATTCTGAAATCGGCAGACATTCCAAATGTGAGGCAGGAATCGACAGCCGTCTTTGAAACGCTAAGGTTTCCCGCGAATGACTTTAAAGGAACTCGGATGGGATGCGGATTTGGAGGCTGCCTTCGCGGCTTACCATGGGAAATCTTGGGTGGCAGCTCGCTTGATCCGCGAGACGGTGATCAACTACGGCGCGTTCATCAAAGGCGGCGAGGAGATCGACGTCATTCTCTGCGGACGCGTCTGGCATGAAGCGACTTGCGATGCGGATTTGCCCGCAGTCGGTGATTGGGTCGCCGTCGAGATGGGCGATGAAAATACGCCACACATCATCCGTGCCACGCTGCCACGGCGGACTTGTTTTTCGAGAAAAATGCCGGGAAATAGCTCACAGGCACAAGTCATCGGTGCGAATGTGGACTACGTCACCGTGGTCACGGATGCTGGGGCGGATTTCAATATTCGCCGGATGGAGCGCTACTTCATGCTCATTGGTAGGAGCGGCGCGAAGGCGATTGTACTCGTCAATAAGGCCGATCTTTTCCCAAAAAAACAAAGTGCAGATGCCGCCGCAGAAATCGCTGCGCTGTGGGATGGTGCGACCGTTCATGTTACCAGCGCACTGAATGGCGACGGACTGAAAGTTCTCAAAAAGTATCTCAAAAAAGGAATGACGATGTGTATCGTAGGTTCCAGCGGCGTTGGGAAATCCACGCTTGTCAACCAACTCTACGGTGAGGAATGGCAATGGACCAGCGAGGTGAATGAAACCACCGGGAAAGGTCGCCACACGACGACTTCACGGGAACTTGTCCCTCTGCCCGGCACCGGGATGCTCATCGATAATCCCGGAATGCGGGAAATCCAAATGTGGACGGACGAGGCGACTCTGCGCGATAGCTTCGCCGACGTCACTCATCTCACTGCCGAGTGTAAATTCTCTGATTGCAGTCACCGGAAAGACGCCAAGTGTGCCATCCGTGCGGCGGTGGAAGCCGGAACACTGGACCCCGCGAGATATGAAAATTTTCTCAACTTAGAAAATGAAATCGCGGCATTAAAAAAACGCTCGGAAAAACGGCAGATGGCCGTCGAGCGCTGGGCCAAGCGCAACAGCGTAAAAGCCCGTAACCTTGCGGATCGCATCCAGTTAGAGAAAGACGACCGAGGCGATCTCTGATTCGTTGATCTGTGATTTCGACATGAAACTCTATTCCCCAAAGTGGCTTCTAATCTGCATCGCGCTGATCGTTTTCTCATCGCGATCCGAAGCGCAATTCCCGGATCTTTCCAAAGCTCTTACGAATGAGCAACCTGCAGCGAAAAATGAGGATGTAGCCGCCAAGCAACAGCAATGGCTGAAGGAAGCCAAGGCCGCCTTCGCCCGACTCCATGAAGCGGGAATCGAAACTCAGTTGCCGCCAGGAATCGACATCGCGTCGCTCGACAGCTACCGCCGAGATTTAGAGCAAATCATTTTAGGAATCAGTCGCTATCAGAAAGTTTCCAGCACCGCGCCTGAAGCGCGAAAAACCCTAGAAACCGCGCGTGCCGCAGACAAGGAATGGCTCGGATTTCCCGAAAACCCGCCGTATTCCATCCTCATCCTTGATGAGCTGGTGAACCAGCAAGACGACATCAAACAACAGGCTGAGTCCTATCGGTCCTCGCTCACGATTTTTAGTCGTGAGCTCAATGGCATTCAAGAAACCGCCAAGCAGGCCGAAAAATCCAGCGAGGAACTCCTATCTGCTGCCGTAGAAAATCCCAATGATGGCGGCAGTTCAAAATGGCGGCTCGATGCCGATCAGGCGAAATCAAGAGTCCTCGCCACCCGCGCCTTTTCTTTGCAAAGCAGCATCGCACTTCTGAATGACCAAGCGGAGACGGCCAATGCCAGACTTTCATTACTCAATCGGCAGATTGAGATTGCGAGGAACAAGCTTTCGTTCAGCGAAGAAGATCTCGCAAAGATCAAGAAGGCTTCCGAGGAGCGCAAGGGATCGCTGCGCAAAGAAATCGATGCCATTTCCAAACGTCAGAAAGAAATAGCCACCACTCGCAGCAAGCAACAAACCGCCATTGAGCAACTTCTCAAATCCATTCCTGAAGGCACGCCCGCAGAACCGATTCCTGAACTCGCTCTGGCCAATGCAAAACTCGAAGCTGCCGAGGTCAAAGTGGAATCACTCCAATTCATCAGTGAGAAATTAGAATCTCTGGTCCAGCTAGAATCCTATATTCCCGAGATCTATCAGAATCGAAAGATCTTGATCGAATCCAAGGATAAGGAAGCGCGCAAGCGAGCCATTGATTTTTTACAATCCAACTATGATCGGCTGAGGGCTTGGGAGATCGTCGTTGCCAATGAACTTGCCGCCGTGGATGCAGACATGAGCAACCAAGAATCGCGTGCCGCTCCGCTCCCGGTTGAAGATCCTCGGCTGCAAGCGATCTCGGATTTACGCACCGCGCTTTCCGATAAACAAACGATCTTGAGGCGTGTTTCTCAAGCTGCGGCCTATCAAAGTCGGATTTTGAAACGTTGGCTTGCCGACTTTGATGAATCGAATCAATCCGTTCCGCTTCAAGAAAAGGTGAAGTCCTTGGTTTCGTCGGCGTGGAAATTTACCCGACAAATTTGGAGCTTTCCCATCTATGAGTATGAAAAAGATGTCATGCTCGGCGGGGAAAAAACCACGGTGTCTCGCTGGGTGGGGCTTGGAGATATTTTCATCGGTCTTTCCTTTTTTAGCATCGCCTACTTCTTTGCGAATCGTATCAAAGATCGACTTCGGAACTTCATCGTCGGGCGTAAATACATCGCAGAAGCCCAAGCGAAAACCTTGAGCAACTGGCTGATGATCATTGTTGGCTTCC
>JANORE010000323.1:0-2424 GCA_031415155.1 Akkermansiaceae bacterium
CGGCGGGCGTAGTCGGCGAGGAGTTGGTCCAGATTGATTTCCGAGACGATCCACGGCGATGATTCTGCCGATTTTTTCAAGTTCATGGCGAACTGAGCGTTCTGCTTGGCATCGCTCGTTTCGATATTGGCGAGGTAGTTCACGGTGTCCTTGCGCTCGAACATGAAGCGCAGCGGCTTGGTCTTACGCAGTCGGTATTCGCCTTCTTCAAATAGAATGCACAGCCCGGCGATTTTGGCATCTGAGACGCTCACCGGATCGACCAGCTTTCTTGCGAATTCGAAATCCTGCTTCAGAAGTGCTTGGAGAAATGCGTCCGCCACGTCCAGAGAATCCGCACGGGCAGGTTCCTTCACCACCTCATCTGGGCTGGGCGGCAAGGTCATTTTTTCGATGCTCCACTTGCCATCGCTCCGCCGGAGATCCAGAAAAATTCGGTCGCGACCGGGATCCTTGCCCTCCATTTCAAG
Organism: Akkermansiaceae bacterium; assembly: GCA_031415155.1. GTDB lineage: Bacteria > Verrucomicrobiota > Verrucomicrobiia > Verrucomicrobiales > Akkermansiaceae > Luteolibacter. Next base: position 471 of record JANORE010000323.1, read on the forward strand.
AACCCAGCGAGAATGTGTATTCAGTTTGAGTTCGCCCATTTCACGGATGCCATCAGGCTGGCGGAATTTGAGTGGGCTGGCAGAAAGTGCCTTGAGCCGTGTCAGTGTCTGGGGATCTAACGTATCTTTACCGTTCAAGCGTGCGATTTTTGTCAGCTCGCCAGCTTCGAGTGCTTTCGTCATCCGATCAATCAAGACGGCCGCATCGGCAGCGGTCGCCATGGCCCCTAATTCCTTGATGTTTTTTTCGAGTTCAGCGGCTGGATCCTTGATCGCTCGTTCTACAATCGGAGGCAATGGCTTCGGATGGATGGTGGGATTTTGTTTTTGAGAGATGGGGGCCGCGGCTATTTTTGAATTTTCATCAATCTGCCTTAGCAAAATGACCAAGGCGATCACGGCTAAAACAACGGCGAGACCGAGGAAGAAATAAGGGAGTTTGGAACGGTGCATGGGAAAAATCGTTTTGAAAAGTGAGCGAGTCGTCGGGGATTTTTGGGATTCGAGATCACGATCACTGGGAAACAATGGGTAGCCCCACCTCAATCAATTCTCCATCCCGGATGATTTGAAGAATCGTTTTTTGCACGGCGGCGGAGGCGGCGAGATAGTTGAAAAAATCGTTGGCACCACTGAGTTGTCGATCGTTCACGGCGAAGACGAGATCCCCAGCATTCACTTTTTGCTCGGCGATCCCATTTTCCACAATGCCAGTCACCACCACCCCGCGGTAACCCCGCATCCGCTCTTGGATCGACAAGTCCCGGACTTGGATGCCGATGGCTTGTAAAATGGCTTCTGGATCTTGAGTCGTTACGGGCGCAGTCGGTGGATTCGGCGAAGTCGTGGTTCCACTTTCCGCGATGGTTGGCTTGATTTTCAGCAACTTGCCCCCCCGCCAGACAACGAGAGTGATCGTCTCACCGACCTTGGAGCGCTGGAGAATACTGATGAGTTGCCCCGGCGTTTTAAGGGCTTCGCCATTGATCATTTGAACGATGTCCCGAGATTGAAGCCCGGCGACCTGCGCGGGTGAACCCGGAAAAACCCCGGCAATGACCACGCCATTTTCTCCGTCATAGTCGATGGCCGAGCGCACTGTGGCATCGAGTTCGCGCAGCTCTACGCCGAGGTAGCCACGAGTCGGGCGGCCACGTTCGAGGATTTGTAAAAGCGAATCCCGCACATCGTTCGAGGGAATTGAGAAGCTCACGCCTTGGAAGCCGGGATTCTGTTTGTCTGGAGAAAAAATGGCGACGTTGATGCCGATGATTTCACCGCGTAAATTGATGAGTGGACCGCCGGAATTTCCGGGATTGATGGCGGCATCCGTCTGGAAAAGATCGCGCTGATTTTCAGAAAGTGAACGCTCCTTGGCAGAAATAATGCCCTGCGTGACCGTTTCTCCGAGGCCAAATGGATTTCCAATGGCCATGACGATTTGCCCAACTTTCACCTGCGCCGAGTCGCCCAGCTTGAGCGGTGTAAACGTCTCCTTCGAGTCGATTTTTAATACCGCGATGTCGAGCAAGGAATCTTCCCCGATGAGACGTGCCCGGTATTTTTTACCGCCATGAAGAGTGATCTGAAATTCTCGTTGCCCGGCGATGACGTGATGATTGGTCACCACATGGCCCTCGACCGTGACGATGGCCCCTGAGCCTTGGCCCTGAGTGGGATTTTCTCTGATGCCACGAGTCTGGCCCCAGACATCGACTACTTTTTCTTGCCGAATCCCGGCGGTGTCGATGCTGACCACGGATGGGACGACGGCTTCGGTTAATTTGGCATATTCGTGATTGAGCCGGGAAAGCAGCTCGACCTCGCCGAGATCCAGTGGGGACTTGTCAGAAAGGGTGAAAATTTCCGGCTTTGATGGCGTGTTTTTTTCCGAAAATCCCGGAATCAACCGGCGTAAACCACCTTCAGATCGCCAACCTCTCAAAGCGGCGAC
>JANORE010000324.1:0-3189 GCA_031415155.1 Akkermansiaceae bacterium
GCAACCCTTTGAGCGACGGTATCATTTCCACAAATCATCGTGCGCGGCAGTATATTTCCTCAATCAAACACCACGCGGAAGCCTTGGTTTGGTAACGAGGCGGTTTTAAACATACGCCCGACATCTAGCAGATTGTGGAAATCACAGCAATGGCTGGAGCACCACCACGAGCCACCACGACCGCAGATTTTGCGTTTCATTTCCGTGGCTGCGATCCATGGCGGCTTGCTCTCACAGTATTCGAAGACATTTCCGACAACGTCGTAAATTCCCCAAGCATTCGGTGGGTAGCTGCGGACTGGCGAGGTAAGAACGAAGCCGTCTTCACGAGTATTTTTGCGATGGTTAATGCCGTTCCATGTATTGGCTTTTTTCGGATCAAACTCCGCGCCCCACGGATACCGAGTTTTCACTCCAGCCCGGGCGGCGATTTCCCACTCGCTGATATTTGGCAAGCGACCGCCGATCCATTTACAATAAGCACGGGCATCTTCCCCGGAAATCTGTGTGACCGGATGATCCAGTAATTTTATCGCATCTGGCCCGCCGGGACCGAAAGGACGCCGCCAACTCGCACCATCCATGTGCTTCCACTCCCACTGAGCACTCCCCTCACCACCGACGAGGCTCCAGCCATTTCGCTCCGCGTGAGTTTGGTAGCCAGTGGCAGCAATAAATACCGCAAATTGAGCGTTCGTCGTCTCCGCATCGGAAATGAAGAACCCGGGCGTCTTGTGCAGATGTTGCTTATTCAGTGGATGTTTCGCATCGCCAAGTAGGTAAGTGCCCGCAGGAATTTTGATTAACGAGTGATCGTTCGCGCCGTTTTTCTTCTCCACGGCTGCGCTGTGAACGATAAGTAGGAAAAAGCAGGCCAACCATTTCATGAGTGGATCATGGATGCTCAGAAATCCATTGGGCGGCGGCGGCACGGATTTCATCACGAGATTCGCGAGTGTAAGGAATGGAGATGCTCGTATATTCCCCATGAAAAATCCCACTCACAGGGTCCATCGCGATTTCATCATCGATCTCATTTGCGCTGACTTCGTCTTTTTTGAACTGCGGGATTTTGTCTTTCTCTACCTTTCGCTTGAGACCTTTGACGTAAGAGTTTTCCAACGAGGTTTTTAAATATGGCTCATATTTTTTCTCTCGCATCAGCACGGCCATCGTCATGACCAGATCTCGCTGGGCGACACGGGAATGAAATAAACTCAACCGCCGCTCACGCTTCGCTTCAGGCTCGTTATCCTCGTAGTTTTCACTCACTGGACTGACGAACCAGCCATAAGTCACGGGTGGTTTCGCGCTGGCATTGTCCTTCGCCTTGGCGATTTCCGCGACGAGTTTCTTCTCAATTTCCAGAAGTTCTGGAAGTGCCTCGATGGCGTGAAGCTGCTGGATCATCGTCAGTAATAGAGGATTCAGTGACTTCGGATCTGCACCGTAAGGATCACCATCGCTCTCTTCTTCCTTCGCCGCCGGATCCTCTGCGGGTTGCTTGGTTTCTCGGGAAAAATCAATTTCCAGTAACCGTTTGCGAATGGCTTTCACCAAGATCTCGCGATTCTTATCGATCAGTTCCTGATTTTTCTTCGAAAAACTCGCCCCTGCAAAGTCAGTGATTTGAAAAGCCCGGTAAGGCACATCTTCCGGGACCGTCACCACATCGCAAACCTGAGAATAAGACCCGGGCTGAGAAATGATCTTATCTAGTAACGCATCTGCCGGAAATTCCTTGGCCAGCAAAGGCGCGAACAAGGCGATTTGGCAGGCTAAAATGAGTAATTTCATAGACCACAGAAACCGCTTTTCGCGAGTCGTGTCAAGGTGGAGACAGCCGTTCAACCTCGTTAATCCCTAAAAAACTTTAATCTTCATAAAATAATCTTGCCTCGGTGGAAGTGTCGTGATGTTCTCCCCGTCCCGTCCAAGGTGACGGATTAATCTTTATTCTTATCCGGCCATGGCCTACGCAGTGATCAAAACAGGCGGTAAACAATACCGCATCCAAGAAGGTGATAAATTCGATGTTGAAAAACTTGATGTCGAAGTCGATTCAGAAATCAAATTTGACGTATTACTCGTCGTCGATGGTGATTCCATGAAAATTGGTGCACCGCTTGTCGAGGGTGCCTCCGTCACCGCTAAAGTCATCAGCCAGTTCCGCGGACCCAAGGGCGTTGCTTTCAAATTCAAGCGTCGTAAAGGTTTCCACAAAACCAAAGGTTTTCGCCGCAGCTTAACCAAACTTGAGATCACTTCGATCGCTGGTTAATCCAATCACCCACCCTACCTACTCTCATGGCTCATAAAAAAGGACAAGGCTCCGTTAAAAACGGTCGCGACTCACGCAGCAAACGCCTCGGCGTGAAAAAATTCGGCAGCCAAGCGGTCATCGCTGGCAACATCATCATTCGTCAGCGCGGCACTAAAGTGCATCCGGGCCTTGGCGTCGGTTGCGGACGTGACCACACGCTTTTCGCCCTCGTTGATGGACGTGTCTTTTTCGACAAAGATGGACGTCGCGTAAACGTCGTCTCCCAAGAGGTTGCCGCTGCGGCTGGCAAATAATTGGTTTTTCATTCGATCATTTTAAAAAACCACCTTCTTACGAAGGTGGTTTTTTGTTGTTTGATCAACGGATTGACCGAACGCGAACCCTCACTATGATTTCCTTAATGATGCGCCTTCGCCGTTTCCTAACACTTACCACCATCCTGCTCCTTGCCGCAGGATGCAGCAAACCACCCAAGGCCTCTAACAGCAGTTCGATTCTACGAGTCGGGATGGACCTGAGCTATCCTCCTTTTGAAATGCAAGATAAGGCCGGAAATCCCGATGGGATCAGCGTGAAGCTAGCCGAAGCGCTCTCCACTCATCTTGGGCGGACTGTGAAAATCGTTCCGATGGAATTCTCCGGGCTAATACCAGCACTCAAAACTGGCAACATCGACCTCGTCATTTCATCAATGACTGCGACTGACGAGCGACGGAAGTCGATTCGTTTCTCTAGGCCATACGCATTCACCGGTCTTGCGCTTTTAGTTCGTAAGGATTCGGAGATCCAGTCGATTGAGGATTTAAAGCAAACGGCCCGTATCATCACGACCAAGACGGGGACGACCGGTGAAACATGGGCGATCCAAAATTTACCCACCGCAAAACGTGTCGTCTTCGAGGATC
>JANORE010000325.1:0-2142 GCA_031415155.1 Akkermansiaceae bacterium
CCGCAGAAATCAGCGATCAAGCCTTCGCCCGAGAAACGCCCGCAAGAAGAACTCCCGGCAACCAAAGCCGCTCAAATGCCCAAGCCGACAAGCCCCAAGCCGACGAGTGAACCTGCCTTTCGCGGCAATCAAAAGAAGACCGCCATCGTCGGTTCCATTTCCCGTAATGGCCGCAGCGCCTTGGACGTGGTGGATTCACCGCTGGGTCGCTACCAAGCCATCGTCAGCCGGGCGGTGGAACAAGAATGGCAGCGCAACTGCGTGCGCCATCGCGATTTCATCACTCCCGGATTTCTCACCGTGCAGTTTTTTGTCGAAGCCAGCGGCAAAGTCCGCACCGTGCGATTCGTCGGCGAGATGGAAACTGGCGAGGTCCAAAAAGGTTTCACCCTCAATGCGATCCGCGATGCTGAAATCCCGCCGATGCCAGCCGCCGTCAAAAAAGAATTTTCCAAAGAACCCCTTGAACTCATTTTTAATTTCTACTTCTGACCCATCATCATGCTCGAATCCATCCATTCTCTTCTAGCCGCCATCGACTCTAACAGCCTAGGTGCTGCTTGGGATTTCCTGAAAAAAGGCGGGATTTTCATGATCCCGCTCGGCCTCACTTCCATCGCCGGAGTGATGGCCATCTCATATAAATTTCTGTCACTCGCCAGCAACCGCGTCATTCCTAACTCACTGGCATCCCAAGCGGTAAATCTTCCGTCAAACGCATCGCCAGATCGAACCGATGCGTTCGTCAAAGAGCTCCAGAATGGTGACAGTGTGCTGGCTCGTCTCGGTGCAGTTGTTTTTAAAAACCGAAACAAATCTCGCGTAGAAATCAATCAAGCCGTGGAGTCTTCTGCCCGCGAGGAAGTCCTCCAGCTCCATGCTGGCATCTCGGTGCTAGACACGATCATCACGATTGCTCCGCTGTTAGGATTGATCGGCACCGCTTCTGGACTGGTAAGAATTTTCCAAGGCTTAGGAAATAACTCAGACCACCTGTTGATCGCGCAAGGAATCGCCGAAGCACTCACCACGACGATTTTCGGCCTCTCCATCGCCGTGCCATGCGTCATTGCCCACGGTTACTTTATCCGTCGCATCGAGATCCTTACGGCTCGCCTAGAAAGCATCTTGAGCGATCTGGCTTCCGCCTTTGAAAAGCCCAGTTCTAACGCATAACTCCTCATGCGGTTTCATCGTCCTAAAACCACCCGCAGCCACATCGCGGTCATTCCGATGATCGATATCTTATTTGTGTTGCTCGTTTTTTTCATCGTTTCTACCGCGTTTAAAAAACCACGCGATGTTCTGCACATCGAGCTGCCGACCGTGAAGGAAATCCCATCTGCGACGGTGGCAGACGTCCGCTCTACCATCGCGCTTGATGCGCTAGGTAATGTGACTTTAGATTCGCTCGCCGTACCGGAAGGACTCCTCGAATCTTATCTTGTCGCTTACCAAAAGCAAAATCCCGGGCGCAAACTGGAACTCGAAGCCGATAAAAATATCCCACTCGAACGCCTGCTCAAAGTTTGGGATTCTCTCACCAAAGCGGGAATTTCAATCAAAGATGTTCCAGCCCGAATCAAGATTCCTGAAATCTAGGCTCATCCTTAGTATGTTCCGACGGAGGCGAGCACTGAAATCTTGTTTCCAAAAGTCCGTGGGGAAATTTCAAAATTGAATGAGAACCAATGAATGGCCCAAGTCCTTCATGTTTCGGCATGAACATTTTCACAAATTTTGATCTCGGCAGTATCACTCGCGTTCTTGCCTCCTTGTCTTCTCGTTAGGGAAACGTTTGCATGAGCCGAGAAACACATCCCTGCTTTCACTCTTTTTCCCATGCCCACCACCATTCACGACATTCTCGACGAGTTCAGAGCCGAAGCCTCTTCCAATCGTGACCTCACCACCCAAGACCTCGCCTTTCCCGCCACCACCTCCGCCGGGGAAATCACCCGCCAATACCGAGCCATCCAAGCCGCAGGAAAAAAGTCCGGCGACGCGGCGAAGATGACCGTCGTCTTCTCCACTTACCAATCCATCCAAGCCGTTTCAGATGCCCAAAAAGCCGGACTCCCTGAGTTCGACCTCATCATCTGCGACGAGGCCCACCGCACCACCGGCGTCACCCTCAGCGGC
>JANORE010000326.1:0-6164 GCA_031415155.1 Akkermansiaceae bacterium
AGTGGTTCCAAAAAGAAAAACCGCGATGATTACACTTCATGCGAAATAAATGACGTTGCCGCATGAAAACTATTCATAGCTCAAACATCAGTAAAATCTCGATCACAAACAATACAATAATTTGCATTTAAACATATAAAAAACATGAATGATGGTAGGCCCAGCACGAATCAGTCTTCAGGCATCACTAAATTCATGATTTTGAATTTTTAACTTTTAAATAAGTCATTTACGTCTGAGCTTACGCCAATCAATATTCTTCACTCATTCCTAAATCATACCGTTTAAATGTCAGCTATACCTTATTCAAAAATCGGCATTCGTCCAGCAATTGACGGTCGCCTGGGCGGAGTCCGAGAATCTCTTGAAGAGCGCACCATGCAGCAAGCACACGCCGTGGCCGCACTGATCGCCTCTGAACTCCGCTACCCAGACGGCACTCCCGTGGAATGTGTCATTGCCGACACTTGCATCGGTGGTGTCAAAGAAGCCGCAGACTGCGCTGACAAGTTCAAGAAATCTAACGTCGGCGTCTCTCTCACGGTCACTCCCTGCTGGTGCTATGGATCTGAGACGATGGACATGGATCCGCATCTGCCCAAAGCGGTCTGGGGCTTCAACGGCACCGAGCGACCAGGTGCTGTCTATCTAGCAGCGGTGCTGGCCGGTCACACTCAAAAGGGTCTACCCGCCTTCGGCATTTATGGTAAGAACGTCCAGTCCGCCACCGATACCGAGATCCCAGACGACGTGCGGGATAAGCTATTATCATTTGTCCGCTGCGGACTCGCCGTTGCCCTGATGCGCGGTAAGAGCTATCTCTCGATGGGCGGTACCTCCATGGGCATCGCGGGTTCCGTCGTTGACACCGGAATGTGGGAAAAGTGGCTTGGTATGCGCGTCGAAGCGATCGACATGACTGAATTTGTCGGGCGCATGAGTAAGGGCCAATACGATCATGCTGAATACGAGACCGCGCTCGCTTGGGTGAAGAAAAACTGCCCCGAGGGAAAAGACTACAACTCCCCTTCCACCACACGCTCCCGCGAACAGATCGATAAGGAATGGGAAGATAGCGTGAAGATGGCATTGATCGCCCGCGATCTGATGGTTGGAAATCCCAAGCTCGCAGAAATGGGACTTGGCGAGCAGGCTCATGGTCACAATGCCATTGCTGCTGGTTTCCAAGGCCAACGCCAATGGACCGACCATTTTCCAAACGGTGATTTCCTAGAGGCGATTCTCAATTCCTCATTCGACTGGAACGGCAAGCGCGCACCTTACATCGTCGCCACCGAGAACGACGCACTCAACGGTGCAGGAATGCTATTCGGCCACCTCCTCACCAATACCGCCCAAATATTTGCAGACCTCCGGACCTACTGGAGCCTCGAAGCGATTGAAACTGCGAGTGGCAAAAAGATCAGCCACCCGCTGATTGGCGACGGTATCCTCCACCTGATCAACTCCGGCCCTGCCGCACTCGACGGCACTGGCGAACAGGACAGCGATGGCATCCCTGCGATGAAGCCCTTCTGGGAAATCACCGATGCGGAGGTGGAAAAGTGCCTGAAAGCGACCACATGGCACCCCTCCATCACCGAGTATTTCCCCGGTGGTGGACTCAGCACGCGCTATCGCACTCGCGGCGGTATGCCTGCCACGATGATCCGCCTCAACCTTGTCGGAGGTCTAGGCCCCGCGCTGCAAATTGCAGAGGGCTACACCGTGGATCTTCCTGAGGATGTCCATGATGCACTCGACCACCGCACCAATCCCACTTGGCCGACCACTTGGTTCGCCCCGATTCTCACCGGTAAGGGTGCGTTCACCAGTGCTTATGAAGTCATGAACCACTGGGGAGCGAATCATTGTGTCATGACCAGCGGTCACGTCGGACATCTTTATCTAACACTCGCCTCCATGCTGCGGATTCCGGTCTACATGCACAACATCGCCGAGGACCGCGTATTCCGCCCGAGTGCTTGGACCGCCTTCGGCACCGCCGATCTGGAAGGCGCGGATTTCCGTGCCTGCACGAATTATGGCCCACTTTATGGGAAGGTCTGACAACTCTCTAAACCCGACTATCCGCAACGAAGAAGATGTCCCTGCGGGGAAAATTTTCCCAGCATCCATCGCTTTCCCGCCTCTAAACTCCCAGCTCTATCAAACAAACCATGAACAAACCCGGTCTCTTCACATCCCCTGACGGCAAAAGCTACTTCCTCACCTTCGCCCTCATTTCCTCACTATTTTTTCTATGGGCGCTGTGCAACGGCATGATCGACGTCATGGATAAGCACTTCCAAGAATTGCTCCATCTAAACAAGCGGCAGTCCGCTTGGGTCCAGTTCGCCCACTACCTCGGCTACTTTCTCATGGCTCTACCCGCTGGCTGGCTTGCGCGGAAACTTGGGTACAAAGGTGGCATTATCGCCGGGCTACTATTAGTGGCGATCGGTTGTCTATGGTTCATCCCGGCAACGGGCATCAAGGAGTTTTGGGCCTTCCTCTTAGGGATTTGCGTGATTTCGATGGGCCTTACATTCTTGGAAACTGTGGCCAATCCTTACACCACCGTTCTCGGACCACAGGAATACGCCGCAGTTCGGATCAATATCGCTCAGATTTGTAACAGTGTCGGCTGGATCCTCGGCCCCATCATCGGCGGCATGTTCTTCTATTCCTCAAAAGGTGCTGTCGCGGCACAAGAAACTCTTTGGATCCCATACGCTTGGATCGCAGGTGCGGTGCTCTTGCTATGCTTGGTTTTCGTGAAGGCGAAGATTCCTGACATTGAATCAAAAGACGTCTATCACTTGGACGACTCCACCGCCCATGTTTCGAAGTCGATCTGGGCACACGGCCACTTTTCCGGCGCGGTGCTTGCTCAGTTTCTCTATGTCGCATGCCAAGCGGGGATCTTCGGTTTCTTCATCTTTTATATCGTCGAGGATGTTCCCGCGATTGCGGAAAGCATGAAAACCAGTTGGCTGCTGGGAGGAGAGAGCGGTTCCGTCGTCCGTGACGGTCAACGCTTCATCAGCGAACAAGGCGCCACGAAGCTACTCGCCTACGTTGGCTTCACTTTATTCCTGATAGGTCGCTTCACAGGGGCTGGAATCCTTAATAAAATTTCTGCCCACAAAGTACTCTCCACCTACGCCGCTGTGAATGCAGTGCTCATGATCATCATTGTGCTCAAGCTCGGTTGGATCTCGCTGATTGCGCTGTTCCTGAGCTTCTTCTTCATGTCGATCATGTTTCCAACGATCTTTGCACTCGGCATTCACGGCCTTGGTAAGAAGGCCAAACTTGCTTCATCGTTCATCGTCATGGCCATCATGGGTGGTGCGCTGATGCCAAAGCTGATGGGCTGGATCGCAGACAATCACGGGATGTCTGTCGGCTTCATCGTTCCTGCGGGTTGCTTTCTCGTGGTTGCCCTCTATGGCGGCCTATGGAGCAAACTGAGTGGCACTCAAAGCATGCTCGGGGTGGATGCCTCCAAAGGACATTGATTTCAGAAAATCACAAAAGCTAGTAACGATCAGTGTAACACGCGGCCCAAGAAAGTTAGATCCGCCGATTTTTCTGCCTTTGACCGATGATGCTTCGATGAAAAAAACACCCGCCGCAGATCGAGGAGATCTACGGCGGGTGATGGACTAACGATTAAATGAATTCGTTGATGAGTCCCTCGATCATTTCTTGGCGACCGCTGGCGACCATCGGCTCGGGATTGGCGAGCGCGTATTTTTCCAAGTCAGCGAGGGTGGTTTTCCCGCCTTCGATTTCCGAACCGACTCCGCTGTCGAAGGTGTTGTAGCGCTCCTTGATGAAGGCGTCGATGCGGCCATCTGCCCGGATGGCAGCGGCGGTTTTGAGGCCACGAGCGAAGGCATCCATGCCGACGATGTGAGCGTGAACGAGATCCACGGGCTCCCATGATTCACGGCGGCGTTTCGCGTCGAAATTAAGCCCGCCGGTGGTGAAACCGCCCATTTTCATGAGGGCCAACATCGTGTGAGTGGTGAGGTAGAGATCGGTCGGGAATTGGTCGGTATCCCAGCCGACGTTGGGCGTGCCCATGTTTGCATCGATGCTGCCGAGTGCGCCAGCTTCGTATGCCACGGCGAGTTCATGCTCCATGGTGTGGCCAGCAAGTGTGGCGTGATTGGTCTCGATGTTGAGCTTGAAATGCTCGAGCAGATCATACTCACGGAGGAAATTGAGACAGGCTGCAGAGTCTGAATCGTATTGGTGAGTGGTCGGCTCTTGCGGCTTCGGCTCGATGTAAAACTGGCCGGTGAAGCCGATTTCCTTTTTGTAATCTACCGCCATGTGAAGGAAGCGCGCGAGGTGGTCTAGCTCACGCTTCATATCGGTATTCAGCAGTGTGGTGTAGCCTTCACGACCGCCCCAGAAGGTGTAACCTTCACCGCCGAGGCGATGCGTGACTTCCATGGCTTTTTTCACCTGAGCCGCGGCATAGGCGTAGACTTGGGCGTTCGGACTCGTCGCCGCACCTTGTTGATAACGAGGGTGGACGAAAAGGCAGGCCGTACCCCAGAGGAGCTTTTTCCCGGTGCGCTTTTGCTCTTCTTCCAGCACGTCAGCCACGGCATCGAGCGCCTTGTTGGACTCGGAGAGATTGCCCATTTCTGGAGCGACATCGCGGTCGTGGAAGCAGTAGTAGTCGAGGCCGACTTTTTCCATGAAATCGAAGAAAACACGGGCGCGGTTTTGAGCGTTGGCCACGGAGTTCGTGCCGTCGTCCCAGGGATGAGCGGCCGTGCCTGCGCCGAATGGATCTGCGCCCGTGCCGCGCATGGTGTGCCAATACGCACAGCCAAAGCGGAACCACTCGGCCATGGTCTTGCCCGCGATCACCTCGGAGGCATTATAGTGTTTCAAGGACAGCGGGTTTTTCGAATGGGGTCCTTCATAGGACACTTTTTCGCAAGGAAATGTGGTCATCGTTAGAGGTGGTTTTTATTTGAGTTATGTAAAAAAGAAGGTGCGAATGGCACATCCCTATTCAAACTACGCGAAAATCTGCTGGCTCTGCTACCGCAAATTCCGGTATCTTTTTGATGAAATGCGACAATTCAAATCGGGTCCATCCAAACGCATCGCCGTCGTGCAATCATCGGTCAATGTCCGCCGCCTCACTCCAGGTCTCGCGCCGTTTGCCGGAATGAATTATGATTTCTGGGTCATCGATCTCTATCGGCAGCCAGACTTACTGCTGGCGAGTCTTCGTGAATGGCAGCCGAGCGGAATCGTCACCGAGTGGCTGCCGGGATTGACTGAGTTATTGCTGGGATTGGGCTGCCCGGTTGTCTTGGTGCCGTCGGATGAGGAAATCGCGGGGGTTTATCACGTGGATATCGACGATATCGCGATCGGTCGTCTCGCGGCAGAGCATTTGATGGCGCGGGGTTATCAAAATTTCGCATTCGTGGGTCGGGGTGACGCGCATTATGCGAAGCAGCGGCTGGAGGGATTTCGCTCAGTGGTGGGCGAGGTTCCGGCCTATTGGGAGGAGTTCCGAGATTGGCGGCAATATGATGAATACTGGCGAGATCCAGACGAAGACATGGTGGACTGGTTGATGGCGCAAGCGAAACCACTCGGGATTTTCACCGCGCATGACCCGACAGGACGGCACGTCCTTGAAGCCGCTGCCCAAGCGGGCCTAGAAGTTCCATTCTCGGTAGGAGTCATTTCCGCCAACGACGATGAAATGGTGTGTGAAATGGCGAGGCCCGCACTGTCGAGCATCCGATTACCTTGGCGGCGACTGGCGGCAGAAGTGGTGCGAACGCTGGAAATGATCTGGGCAGGAAATCCACCAAGCGGGCCGATTTTGGTCCAGCCGCTAGAAATCGCCGCTCGCGGATCAAGTTCCTATGAAGCGGTGAGCGATTCCGTGGTGCGGCAAGCGATGCAATATTTGATCGAGCAGATTTCTACGCTGGCGTCTGTCGAGGAATGGGCTGCCAAAGTTGGGGTTTCGAGAAGAGTGCTGGAGCGGCGATTTTTCACTGCGCTGGGCCGATCTCCCTACACCATGATGCAGCACGAGCGAGTCGAGCGGGCGAAAAATCTACTCACCTCCACCGACCTACCCATCGCCGTCATTGCCGAGCGCCGCC
>JANORE010000327.1:0-4590 GCA_031415155.1 Akkermansiaceae bacterium
AACAGGGTATGTAATCCCCTCTGGACCGATTGTGATTCGGCCCGCGTGATCGCTTCCTTCATCGATAATTCGTTCGACCACAGATTTGTGTATAACGATCAGGGCGATGCCCTGGGCTATCGCATTTTGCCCCGTTGGGGCAATCCTTTGAGTGACGGTATCATTTCCACAAACATCATACGCGGCAGAATAAAAACGGATTGCTGACGCGCTCTTCACCCAGCGTGGTGGAAGGTCCGTGACCCGGTAGAAGGATGGTCGAGTTGGGGAGCGGACTTAGCGTTGTTTTTAAACTCTGCAAAGCTTGCTGATATTGCTCTGGAGTGGCACAGCCACCGATGGAGCCGGCAAACAAGGCATCGCCAGTGACGAGAACTGGAACTTCGAGGCCGTGGACGAGGAAGCCAAGTGCTCGCATGGCGTGGCCCTGCAAATCGCAAGCACGGACGGTGACTGAGCCGCACTCCATGGCATCGCCGGGATTCATGCATATCGCGCTGCGGATATTAGAATCATAAACAGGAATATTCTTTTTGAGAAACGAGGAAATCCCACCGGTATGATCGCTGTGCTGATGGGTGATAAAAACACCGTCGATTTTTCCAATCCCCATCGCATCGAGAGCTGCCGCGCACGAGTGAGAATCGTATCCCGTATCAAACAGGATCGCCACGCCGCTTGCCTGCACCAGCCATGCATTCACCCGATCTTCTCCAAATGGAAGATCGACTCGGTGAATGTGAGGTATCGTGAGCGGGCGTGGTTGAAAATGCGGATGACTCGCCAGAGCTTCTGGATTTAATCCTAAAATGGGACCGAGTTTGCGGGCCGTCGCTGCAGAAAAATTCCCTCGAGAAAAGGAGAGAACTTCATTTTCCGGTAATCCAGCAAGGCGGGCTGCTTCCGTCGGCGCTAAGGAAAGTCCCTTGAAAGCCTTGCGAATGACGTAGGTGAAATCGTCTTCCAGCATGGCCTCATCTCGCGCGATAGTAACCGTCTGAATTATAGATAAAATAAACGTCTTTGGGGCTCAAGCGAGGAAGCCAAACAAACGGGCGGCCTTCTGCATCGACTTGTTCGACGAGCATCTTGGCCTCCCCGCCAGAACTCGGCTTGGGTAAGGAATCTGGATCCTTGGTGATGGAAGTTTCGTCGATGCCATTGACGATGTGGTTCACCCACTTCAGTTCTTTGGCTTGCTCACCGAATTCACTCCAGTCGCCACTGGATGACCGGGCATACATTTTTTTGATGAATTCGTCGGGAGTAATTCCCATTTTTCCAGCGATGGGTGTGGCAAAGCGTTGCCACCAACGTTGAGTTTCCTCATGAAATTCCCGCTGCTCCGTGAGATTGAGTTTGGCAAATACCACGGCACTCACTTGATGGTGCAGGATCACTGCATTTGGGTAAGCGTAAGATTCCTTGGCGAGCGTAGTGATGGCGGCGGCCATGGATGCCGCCATGGATTTCACCACGACATGCACTGGCGCATCGCTGGATTCCATGGCTTTTAAAATACGATAACCGGCCATGACCGAGCCGCCTGGGCTGGCATCAATCACGATGAAAATAGGTAGCTCGCGATCCTTGTTATTCCAATACTGGATGCGACTGGTGATGAAATCCGCCGTGTCACTGGTGATGAGTCCATTTAGAGGAATACGGCGATCTGAAATCACCAAGGTGCCATCTTCTTTCAGAGGATTCTTGAGAAAAACGGGCTTCGCGTCGGCAAACTTAGCGCGTTTTTCTGCGGTCTCGATGCGGTCGATGTCATTCTCGAGTAGCGTGGTTTGCAGCGCGGCCTCGCTTTGCAGGCTCTTTAGATCGTTCGCAAGTTTTTCCGCCCGGACTTTCGAGAGTTCGCCTTCGACGGTGAGCTTTTCTTTCTGAGCTTGGATTTTAGAAAGCTCTTCCTGAAGCGCGGCTTGGCGCTTGAACGTCTCACTAGCAAGTTTTTCCGTGGCCAGTTCGCGTTCCAGCTTCAGTCGTGTGACCTCCGCCCGCATGGCGTTGGTGGCTTGGAGGAGTCGCTCCGCTTCAAGCTTGTTCTCGATCGCGAGTGATTCTTGCTCTTTCCGTTTGGCCTCTAGCACCGGATCTTTGACTTCCGGGATGGGAGCTGCTGGCGGCGGAGCCATCTCGGTTGGACTCGCCGGAGTCGCCTCTTTGGCGGAAAGGCAAGGAATCAGCGAGAAGCAAAGGATGGCAGAGCAAGTGGGTAAATTTTTCATGATCATGTCATTAACGATACAAAATTCGAATTCTCTTCAAAATACTAGTGGCCTTGATTTTTGCGAGCTTTTGCTCGGGAGCCGATGAAAATAATAAAGCCCGCAAACGCCAGAAATACTGAGGCTGCGATGCCCAGCACGGTGAAAAACCGACCGCTCGCGAAGTCCACTTGAGCATTGCTGATCGTGTTTGCCGGGATTTCACCGGGCTGCCGTGAAAAGACGATTTTTCCTTCCGCGACTGAAACGCGAGTGAGCTTGGCCATGGCTGGACCGAGAACTTTGTCTGCCAGGTAGCGCTCGGTGATGCGATACGGTGACATCTGATCGACGAATTCATGAGGCACGCTTTTCTTTGGAACTTCGATTTGATCCAGACTGAGGACGATTTCCTGTTTGAGTAAATGAGGGCGAGCAATCATCGTGCCGTTCAGGAATCGCGAGTCAGAAGTGAGCCAGCCAGTTTCCTCTTCGCGAGCGAGCCGGGGCTTGCCATTGAGCGGAAATGAAATCGCAATCCGCAAGGTTTCGTCCGTGATTTCCATCACGCGGAAGGTGCCGCGTAGTTCTTTAAATGAATCGTAGGCTGCGATGGCGAGGTTGAGCTCCTCCGCAGTCAGTGCAAGTGATGTTTCGCCATCGCCATCAAGCTGCTGACGGAAATTTCCCATTCGATCTGCTAGGTTTTTCAGATCAGCCTGCTTGTTTTCGAGAGACGAAGTCTCGATGAAAACTGGCTTCACGTCCGTGAACTTCGCGATTTCCCCAAATTGGCGAAACAGGGTGAGAATGGAAAAGCCGATCAAGAAAACCATCACTGCGAATGCGGTGATGAAAATGGCACATCCCGCGAATGGCGAACGGGCACTGACTTCTTGAACGGGTGGTGGCTGAGGCATCGGTCGAAGCAGTCCATTGTGGACAGGTCGCTGACTTAACTTGGATTTTCCATGGCCGCAAGCGATACAGAACAACCGCTTCACTTTGAATTTGAGCTACCGCGCATCAAGATTTGTAGATTTTGATGTGCGGCAGTATCACAAAATCTAACTCTCTTTCACCTTCGCGGCTTTCTTGGCTGCTTTCTTCGCGGGACGAGGCGGGAAATCAAAACCAATCTTGCCTTCCTTCATCTCGAAGGTGAGATGTGCATCGAATTTCCGCTTAGTGCGGTTGGAAACGAAGCCTTTGAGGACGTCGGTTTTTCCCGAGCCGATGAGCTTGAGCATTTGCTCGGCGGGAATCTCGCACTGGAGAATGGATTTCCCGATGCGGATGCCGTGCGGGTCTTTTTTGGTGACGATTTCTGGGACGTGATATGCCTTATCGGTCGCATAGACTTTATAGGATTTTCCCTCTTCTGTTTTTGCCTCGCCGATGAGTTGGTCTTCGGTCAGCTCGGGTGGGCCGTCGCGGTCGTCGCCCTCGAAGACGAAGTTGATCTTGAACTTGGCGTCCATTTCGAGGTTGGCATCGAAGGGTTTATTAAACTTCGAGCGGAATCCGGTGAGTGGGCCGACGTGTTTGGTGGTGAAAAGCTGGATCGCCTCGGCCTCAGTGAGTAGGCGCCCGGCGATGTGTTTTTTCGCCTTAAATTTACACTCTGGCTCGCGGCATTCGTAGGTGGCTTCGGTCTGCTTGAGAGACGATGCGCCGCACATCGGGCAAGTGACTTTGAGGTCGTCGAACACTTCGCTTTTCGCAAGATCGGCGGCATTGCGGGCTTTGGTGCAGATTTCATTCGTGTAGGAAATGATTTCCTTCATGAAATCGCCGCGTTCCAGCAAGCCTTGCTCCATTTGACGGAGTTTGAATTCCCAGTCGCCGGTAAGCTTCGGCGAGTAAAGACCCTCAATGTTCATTTCACGGACAAGAGAAATGAGCCTCATGCCGCTACCGGAAACGAAGAGTTCACGGCCTTCCCGTGCGAGATATTTTTGGGCGATCAGTCCCTCGATGGTGGCGGCGCGGGTGGCGGGTGTGCCGAGACCGCGCTCGGCCATCGCCTCGCGGAGTGCCTCGTCATCAATGAGTTTTCCAGCACCTTCCATCGCGGAGAGGAGCGTGGATTCTGTCATCCGGGCGGGTGGTTTCGTTTCCTCAGCGAGAACCTCGATGGCCTCCGTGCTGGCATTTTCACCGGCATTGACCGCGCAAAGTTCGTCTTTACCAGCAGCGACACCAGGGCGGCGGCCGTAGACTTCGAGCCAGCCGGGCTTCACCAAAATGCGGCCTTCGGTTTTAAAGACATCGGACTCGATTTTGGTGAGTCGTGTCGTTTGCTCGAACTCCGCCGACCACGGCGATCCGTAACGCTCCGTCTGGACGACCTTGTTTATCGAGCAAACCTCGT
>JANORE010000328.1:0-6976 GCA_031415155.1 Akkermansiaceae bacterium
CGACCTTTATGACTAGAGGCGCTTTGGAGGACGCTTGCATAAAAAAGGCGGCCCGGAGAGTTCCCCGGGCCGCCAGATGCGAATCAAGTAATGGCTATCTTACTTCACCGCCCGGAGGCGTCCGAACATCTTGGTGCCAGAGCGGGGGATGGTGACGGTGATTATATCAGGGTTGGTGGCTGGAGTTCCCGGATTCACGACCACCTGCCCGCCACCAGCCTCAGTGATGGCGACGTCTGTCCATCCAGCAAGAGTTGATCCATACTGGAAGGTAAGGCCGATTTCACTTTTCGACTCATCCGCACGATTGAAGGTGAAGATGAAGTCCGTTGGCGTGAGTGTTTGAGTCGGAAGGATTGATGTGTCCGAAGCGAGTGGGTTACCTCCGAGTACGAATTCAAGGGCGTTAGCAATGCCGTCGTTCTCAGCATCAAATCCCGCAGCATCATTCACGCCTACAGTGAGCGATTTACTGGTTGCCCAAGCTGCATATTTAGAGCCAATCGGTGCATCGGGCCCGGCGGTGAAACTCGCCACCACTTCACTTTCGGTCATAGTGCCGGTGTAGATCCGGAATTCATTAAAAGATGCCTGGGTGCGAGTATCACCGCCCCACTGCGAGCGACCGAGGTAGTTGTTGATGTCAATGATATCATTCAGATCCGCACCCAGTGGGAAAGGCCCTTGGCCAACTTGAACCCCATCCATGTAGATGGTTCCGAGACCCACTTGGCTGTCGTAGGTCACCACGAAGTGCGTCTGCGTGCTAACAATCAATGGGGTATTGGCTCCCACATCCGATGCAGAAAAAAAGCTGTTAACCGTATAACCAAGCGAAGGATTGGATGTCTCTGAAGCCGTACGCGCGGCCAGGATGAAATAGGTTTGCCCGAATCCACTGTTGCCATCACCACCATCATTTGATCCAAAGTCAAAGATCCGCTGTTGGCCGGCCGTGCTTACCACCGTGACCCAAGTCTCGAAGGTTGCTGCTTGGGGTAGAGCGCTAATGATACCGTTTGGAAGATCCCCATATGCAGCACCACTTGCTTGTGTGCCTCCTGGAATGGAAAGTGCAGTCCCGGTGAAAGTGCCACCTGTTCCCTTGACGAGACCATTTTGTCCTCCAACACTATCAATCAACACTGCATCTTCGGGGGCGGGTGCTGTCGCATTGTTGAAACTATAACGGTGAACCAAAGTGATCGGCTTGACGGGAATTGCACCTAGATTGGTGATGTTTAACGTGGTGGTTACACCAGGACCTGTTCCATTTGGAAAGGACATCGTGATTGTCGCGGTCCCCGCTGTCGGACCTGCGGCTATCTGGCCGCTTGCATTGACGGTAATGATATCAGTGTCGCTTGAACTGTAGGTCAGCGCCGGATAAATATTGATTGGCACATTGACAAACGTAGGGGCCTTTGTCGCGGTGACAGTGATCTGTCCGGTTCCACCATCGGTGTAGAACTGAGTTGCACTGGCAGTCGCGGCGAGCGAATCCGCTCCTACGACGGTGAAAGTCGACGTATCAGAAGCCGACGAACTGGATGGGCCTGTGACTGTGGCGGTAACGGTTGCAATGCCCACGGTGTCGAGAGCTGTAACAATTCCCACATTTGAAACCTCGACGATGTCTACGGGGAGAACTGAATAGGTTGTGAACTCTGTCGTGGTGGTCCGATTGATGGGTCCCACGCTATAGTCTCCAAAGACCGTCAACTGCTCAGGCGCTGTCCCAATAAGGATTGTCTTGGTTTCTGGAGTCATGGTGACCGAGGTGATCGGGCCTGTGCCAGGGATCGCTGAGCTGATGCTGAATCCGTTAAGAGCAGCGCTCGTCCCTGGTTGTTTCTCCCAAATGAAAGAAATGCTTGTCATTCCTGCTTCGACAGGGAATTTCCATTGGACAGAAGGTGTTGCAGCCGTGCGCACAAGGCGGACTGTTCCAAAATTCGTATCCTTGGGTCCCTCTGCAAGGGCAACGCCACCGTAACTCGGAGTGATCGTCGCCTGTTGACCCAAATTGTCGCCCACGGCGAAAACCGTGAGGGTGATTTCCTCACCTACCACAAAGTTACTCAACCCTGGTGTCAGGTCGATGGTGACGGTGTTTGGGCTACCTTGGAAATCAAAGCGATACTCTTGCAAGATCGGAGTGGTATCGTTCCATGCATTGGAGCCTGCCCCAAATGTTCCTCCTGAGTTTGTCGAATTCGCAATGGGATAGACGGTGGTGGATGCACCCGTTGCGGAGTTGGCTGCATTCCCAAGGTTTACCGTGTTAACAGGGGCTGATGAACTTACGAAGTTGTCGTAGAATTGGAAGTCCGCAGCCACAGCTGAGGCGCCGCCAGCCTTTACTAAGATGGACTCTACGGCTTGCACCGGTGAAGTGGCGAGCAACATGGCGGCCAGGGAGGATATTTTATGTATGGTTTTCATGGAATCTAGGTTTGTTGTTTGATTGCAGCGGATAGATTTTCTAGCTTAGGTCTTCTCAAAGTAAATTTTTTAACGCTCAGGCGCAGTTTTTTGTCGTTTCGTCGGGGTTATTTAACAATAGGGCGAGGATTGGTTTTTGCTTCATTATTTTCTGTTTTGGTTTTTGTGGTGCGTTTTTGCAATATGGAGGTTAATTATCTAAGCACTCGGAGAATTGTGGCATTTCAGGTTATGGGCGAAACTCGTTAATGCGGCTTGGGAGGCAAGCGACGAAGGCGGAAGTTTTAGAGTTCTCATCGCACGGAGCGATTGATTTTTCGACAGTCGAGCCAGACTTGAGGTGAAGTTGAAAACAACATGATCGATGTGAATTTCGCGAACTCTGGAATGATGTGGTTTTATTTTGATGTCAGCTATCCGCGAACGAAAACTGGGTTAGATTTTCTAGTTTGTTGGAAGTCCACTCTAGTCATTACACCGTGAGAAGCAACCTTTTTTTGGACTATACGGTTTTTTGGACTATGTATATTGACTCATTGAGAGTGGACACTGAAATAGATTTTTGGATCTGCGGGAGGATTACAGTTGTCTCATCAATGGAGAACCATCGCGAAAAACCACGGTCCAATCCGTTTCGGCCAGCGAGTCGGTGATCGCCCTCTGATCAGAGATGATGGCGCGTCCGGGGATTCATATTTACGATTTTCCGGTGCTTCGTCTGCACCATGAGAAATCCGACGATCAAGGGCAACCAGATGATGCAGCGTTGCCAGCTGCTGTAAGTCCATGCGCCACCGGGCTGCTCCAGATTGTAGTGGACCACGTAGTAAAAAATCCCGCTGGCAGCCAGTGCGATAATGCCCGGATTACGAGATTTCACGGCGAAGGGAAGAATCCAAACTAGATACCACGCGTGTAACATCGGCGATAGAAGATAAGTGGCGAAAAAACTCCATTCCGTGGCTTCCAGAAAGCTTCGTGCCCGGCTCGCCACGACAGTCCACGCGACCAGAAGCATAACGAGGTAGATGCGATTGTCTAAATGTCCCACACGTCCGAGATAGTCGATGATGACGGGTAGAAACTCCATACTGCGAGCGGTGCGGGAGAAAAACGGTGGCATCAGTTGCAGCGTCCATTCTCCCGTCCACAGCGAAAGTAAGATATAGGAAACGGCCACGGGTGCTGCCACGAGGATGCCGGCAATGAATGCGTTACGCAGACCTCTTAGCCGCAACTCATGGATGACTAACCAAAGCCCAATCGGCAGTGCCATCCATTTCAAGCCAATGGCGATGCCGATCAGAATCGCAGCACGAAATGGGAATCTCACCTCTCGCTGATAGGCCCGCCATGCCAATACCATCGCAAGCATGAACAGACAATCATAGTGGCCGCCACCTGCGAAACTTAGCGCTGCGAGAGGATTCCATGCATAAATGCGAGCCGACTCCGTGCCGAAGCGTGCTAGCAAAATCCAGCACAGTGCCAGATCCGCCAAAGTGAAAATAAATTTAAATCCCCACACGCCAAGCCCGCATGAGGAGAGTCCGGCGAAGAGCCATTGGACCAACGGTGGATAAATGGCAGTCACGCCACGGAGACCGATGGAACTCCAAGCGGGATCACGCAATCCTTGCAGCAAAGGATCATCCGGCGGATGAATGTAGGGGTTGAATCCATGCAGCAGCACATTTCCCTCCCAAACATAGCGGTAGGTGTCGAAACCGGTGGGCATGACGAGAAAAATCAGCCGGATGCCAACCGCAACGCCCATCAGGAAAAGTGGCGAAACTGGCTTGCTGCCGAGCGATACTAACCAAACAAGCGTCAATCCCGCGAGTGTCGCCAACCAAGGCAGAATATGATCCCCGCCTGCTTCCCCGGCGATGCTAGTAAGGAGAATGGAGCCTAGCAGAAGTAGAACCGCGCAACTCATCGCTGCTGCCGAGGAGGTCTCGAATCTCGCCCGCAGAGTCGTCATTGGAGCGAAGTTCATCATTTCCCAAGTGCGACTTCAGCGGCAGGCAGATCTTCCGGCACATCGACATCTGACAAGTATCGTAGGAGGCCGACGCTGAGATTTGCCGTTTCGGCAGCCGCGAGAGACTGCGCGAGCACATCCGCTCCGCCCCAAGTGATGCTTTGAAAAATGATCGAGTTCGGCTCTGAAAGTCCGACTAAGTAGTAGCCCCCGTCGTAGGCCGGGCCGAAAACGAGTGAATGATGACTCAGTAATTCCATGGCCGCCGCGAGAATGGGCTCATCCAGCTCCGGGCAATCCGTCCCGATCACCAGAACCTTGCTGACTCCCTCGGCAAACGCCTCTCGCACGGCCCGCTCAAGGCGCTCGCCCAGATCTCCGGCACCTTGCTCACGGAAATCATAGTCTCCTAACCATACTTTCCCGTCTTGAGCCGAGCCACCGTCCAATCGAATCACTAGCTCTACATCCTGGTT
Source organism: Akkermansiaceae bacterium (assembly GCA_031415155.1). Classification (GTDB taxonomy): domain Bacteria; phylum Verrucomicrobiota; class Verrucomicrobiia; order Verrucomicrobiales; family Akkermansiaceae; genus Luteolibacter. Next base: position 4,906 of record JANORE010000328.1, read on the forward strand.
GTTCAGGCAAAAATTCGCGGCCCTCCGAATCGTGTGGCGAGCGAGCCGATCATGAAACATCGCCGCCCCCGCCGCGCCCAGAGCAGGGATGAGGCGGGTCTTGTTGCGCCCCTCACAAGGAAGCCGGGTGAAGACAATGAACTGACAGTTAACGGAAATCACTGTTTGTTGAGGCTCCAACTATACTCAGTATTCTTGATCTTGAGTCCACCTTTCTCGATCACCGCGCGGTCATCGGCATCGACGAACGGAGCGATGAATTTTTCCACACTGCCGGATTTACTCACGAAGTCAGCTTTGAACCAATCGAAGATCGAGGAGAGATAGAGCGTCTTGTTTTTGGCATCGAGTCGATTTTTCGTCGGATCCTTCAGGAAAATGCGGGTTTGCTCGTCCATTTGGGCAGCGAGTTTCGATGCTTGGAATGCATCATTTCGCAAAATCGGGCAGCCGATGGAGGCGCAGTTGATCGCGAAGTGGACTCGCGGATCTTGGTAATTGGGGCGCAGCACCTCGTTCTCGAGATAGTCGAGTGTTTTGCTTTTTCCAAACAATCGCACAACGGGTTGTTTCCAGGGTCCGCCTGATGAGACGGAGATGTCTTTGATACTTTTCACCGGGTAATGATCGGCGACGAACTTGAGCGTGGCCGCGTTGTAGAGATTGATCAGAAGAGCCATTTGCTGGTCCTGATTGAACTGCTTGAACTCAGACTCCGTCACGGCGGCGATAGCATCCAAGTAGGAGTTGAGCGGCGTGAGGTCGCTCTTCAATCCCGCATAATTAACGCCAGAGGGTTTTACATATTTCCCAAGCACACCGTCCAATCCAGCGTGAGAATGGTCGATCGCTTGGGCCGGAATGACGGCACTGAGGCACGCAAAGAAAGTAGCAAGAATGATTTTCATAGTGTTAGGATACGAGGTGTTTTTTAAGGGTGCCGGTGCAACTGCTTCCTGCGCCTGCGGTGCAACCGAAGCAATGGTTGGCGGTGAGAATGGTTTGGGATGCCATGGATTCTGGCGTGACATCCCAGAGATAGAGTGGTTTACCGTTGCGCTGCTGCATGCGGAGCATCTGGTTGAAATCGCAATCGAAGACCTCGCCTTCGTAGCCGATGTTGATGGTGCTGCGGCACATTAGGCCATCGACCGTTGAGGGATTGAAGCTATTGGATAGCAGCTCCATATAGGAATCCCACTGCCCTTGCTCACGCAGATCGGTTGCAAAACGGGCGATGGGGAGATTCGTGATGGCGAATAGGCGGGTGAATTCGATGCCATATCTGGCCTTGAGTTCCACCTTATAGTCCGCCTCCAGCTCCGCTTGGTCGGGTGGGAGTTTCGCGCCGATGGGATTGTAGACGAGGGTGAGTGGCAAGTATGTGCCGTAGCCCACGGCATTGAGTTTTTTCAAGGCACTGATGCTTTTCTGAAAAACCCCATTACCGCGCTGGGAATCGACATTGTCTTCAAGATAGCAAGGGAGTGATGCCACGACTTCTACCTGATGCGCCGCGAGGTATTCCGGGAGATAGGCGTGGGTTTTTGTTTCGATGATGGTGAGGTTGTTCCGATCAATCACGTGTGAACCCACCGCACGGGCGGTCTCGACGAAATAGCGGAAAAACTCGCTGATTTCCGGTGCGCCGCCAGTGATGTCCACCACCCTAGGACGATGCTCCCGGATCCATGCGCCGACCTTGTGAGCCGTTTCCGCATCCATCATTTCCGTGCGAGTCGGCCCGGCATCGACGTGGCAATGAGTGCAAGTTTGGTTGCACTTGCGGCCGACATTGATCTGGAGCGTCTCAAACGGACCACGGTCAAGAGTCAGCCCGTGGGAGGATAGAGTCTGGTGAAATGGGTTCATATTAACAGCAGCTTTGCCCCTCGCCACCGATGCGGCAGTTGGCAGCGTCGGTGGTGGCGTTGTAGTCCTGGCCCTTGGTTTCCTTCGGGTGGCGTTCCCGTGTGCCGGAGCAGTCGAAGGGCTTCGCGTCCTCTGGTAGAATCGCGACGAGTGGCTCGACGAAGGCGAAGTGCTCGCGATAGGGTGCCTTTTGATAAAG
>JANORE010000329.1:0-2195 GCA_031415155.1 Akkermansiaceae bacterium
GGACAAAGTCACGGAGTACTGTCCCGTCGGAGTTGAGAACAATTTTCCCGGTCTCCACGGCTTGGCGGCAGAGATCGTTTCCGACGAGTTTCCAGCGGTCTGTTTCAGGAATCACCGGAGAACCAAGGGCGTTTGAGAGACGAATGACAATCGGAAGAAACGTGGGAGTCGCCTCAGCGGTTACGAAGTCTTCCGCGCATCGATGAGTGATCGAATAAGGATGCCGTGGTTGCGGACTGTCTGATTCTTTGAGCAGGCCCGAGAGCGGTCCGCCGTAAACGTGAGCAGTCGAGAAGTAGAGAAATCTTTTCACTCCCGCTTGTTTCGCACCGTCTAAAAGATCAACGGTAGTTAGTAGCGTCCCAGTAACGGCAGCGGATTTGGAAGCACCGGCGACGATCTCATTGGGTGCGGCAAGGTGAATTACGAAATCGCAGTCACGGCAAGCCTCCTTGAGAGATTGAGGATCTGCCCAGTCGAGTTTTTTTTGGGTAATCGCTAAATGATCTGCACCACTGATTGAGATTGGATTCCGGGATCCGATTTGAACTTGCCAGCCGAGACTGGCCAAATGGATGGCGAGGCGGCAACCAACGTAGCCGTTGCCTCCGGCCAGCAAAACTCGTGGTGAGGGACTCGAAGTGGACATGGTAATGAAAAATCAACCGTGTTTGATGTCCCATTGATAGGGAATGGATGGGTCGAATGGATCCATCCGGTCGATCTCATCGGCGCGATGCGAAATATCAGTGCAGTTGGCGATGATTGAAGCACCATCTGCGATGCCTTTAAACCCATTCCAGACGAGTGGAGGGACAGTGACGAGAGAATAGCTTTCTGGACCCATGAAGATTTCCATCAAGTTGTTTTTTGTGGGGCTATCGGGACGAGTATCTACCAAGACGAATTTAATTTTACCGAACACGCAAGCGTAGTTCAGCGTCATTTCCTTATGAATATGCCATGCTTTGATGGCCCCCCGGTGAATACAGGAAAAGTAAATTTCACCGAATTTTTTGAAGTGTGGGTCCTCAGCACGGAGCATGTGCATAATTTTGCCTCTTTCATCCGAGATCTGCTTGAGTGGCGTTATTACGACTCCATCGATGTGGTTGGCTTTGTTGAGCTGCATGTTTCTAATGTTAAAAATGGTTAGATTGCCCAAGCCAGGTATTTGCTACGAGCGTCGTTTTGGTATTGGGTGATTTGGTTGCGGGTAAAATCGGCGGCTGCGTCTGGTGGGGCCTGATACCAAGCAGCGGTTTGGGCGATAGTTTCCTCGAAGGACCACACAGGTTTCCACTGAAGCAGGTGGAATGCTTTGTCGGTGGCGAGATTCAGCTTGGACGCTTCGTGGAGGGCGTTTGGATCGGAGGCGTCGGTCCATTGGCCGCCAGTGTGCTTAAGTAGCTCAGCGACGAGTTCTGCGACGGTGCGATTACTGGTAAGACTAGGGCCGAAATTGAAGGCAGAGGAAAACTCGGAACGACTGCCTGAAAGTGAAGCAGCAAGCCAGAGATAACCAGATAGAGGCTCGAGAACGTGTTGCCATGGTCGAGTGGCGATTTTGTTTCGAACTGGGATGGATTCGCCACGGCTAAGTGCGCGGAAGCAATCTGGGATAATGCGGTCTTGCGCCCAATCGCCGCCGCCGATGACATTTCCCGCACGGGCTGAAGCGAGTCTCACAAGGCCAGCGGCTGGGAAATAGGAGCGGCGGTAGGAGGCGATGACAATTTCTGCGGCACCTTTGCTCGCACTGTAGGGATCGTGGCCACCCATGGCGTCCTCTTCACGGTAGGCGTGAAGCCACTCACGGTTTTCGTAACATTTGTCAGTGGTGACGGAGACGACGGAGCAGGGGCAACTTGCAAGCCGGACAGCATCTAGCAAATGAGCGGTGCCCATGACATTCGTGGCGAAAGTCTCGACTGGAATCTCGTAGGAAAGACGAACGAGCGGCTGGGCAGCGAGGTGGAGAACGATTTCTGGGGCGAACTCAACGATGCTTTTTGCGAGGAAACTGCGGTCGGATAGATCACCACGGATGTCGCGAGAAATGCGTTTTTCGAGATCGAGCTGAGAATAGAGCGTCTCGTGCGGTTGGGGATCAAGCGCGTAGCCGACAACTTCTGCGCCAAGGGCGAGTAGCCATTCACAGAGCCAACTGCCTTTGAAACCGGTGTGACCCGTGA
>JANORE010000330.1:0-2425 GCA_031415155.1 Akkermansiaceae bacterium
GCCTTGGCCCAACTATCGGTGTTGGTAAGTCCAGTGACTTTTGCTGTGATTTCGCCATCGCCACTCAGAGTTTGGTAAGCAAATCGGAATTGATCGGAGTTATTCCAGATATCATTGCCCGATGCAGTGATCTTGAACTTACTGTTGGCCTCGAAGAAGCCTGCCGGACTAACCACACCAATGTCACTCGAAATCAGTGATGGAGTTGTTCTGCATACGGGAACCCAAGTGTTGTTGGCATCAAAGACTGTTGCTATGTAGTTGTATTCCCAAGGTTGGAAATTGGCTCTGGATGATCCAGGCCTAACAGAAAACCAATTCTCCAGTGCCCAAGCGTAAGTCTCGGTGAAAAATGGACCGCTCACTGACGCGCCATTGGCCACACGAGTAGCCCGTGTTGTTTCTTCTAATCCCAGTGTAATCTCGACGGCGTGGCCGAACTCGTGGACCGGAGTTTCCCATTCCCGATACACAGCGGCGTCAGTGGGACGTATGGTATCCACGGCTTTGGCGCAAACTAGAGCCTCGTTAAACAAGCTCCATTTATAGCCCCCGGAATTACGATGGCCTGGAAGCCCTCCTAATAAACTGAGATCTGGATCCGCGTTTGTGATCAGCAACGCCTGAAATCCAGAAAATTTCGCGCGGTCTGCAGGATTTTTCATGGCATCGACCATATTGCTAATCAGCCAATGTGACTCCCGCATGAACCAATCACTTACTGTGGGTGATCCTAAGATGTGGATATTGTATTTATCAATCTTCAGGTATTTTGTGGTAGTATACGTCGTTGCCCAGTGGGTATGGACACCCGCAGGCGGAGTTGTAATGACGAGCGGATCTGCGGCATGAGCGGTTCCATTCCCCAGTGAAAGGACTATCCCGGCGGCAATCATGGCACCGCCTTTGCCCAATTCGTTGACAATTTTCTGACACCAAGGGCGCCAGCTTGATAATTTGTTCTTTATAGGATATGTGATCATTTTTAATTTTAGTGAGTATGGATTTTGAGTTGTCCCAATAATTCAAACGCATAAAACTAGCATGATGGTTCCATGGCTGCCTACCTAGCAATTATAATAGGCTTGAAACAAATCTCATATTCCGACGGTAGGGCTTTATCGTATAATGAATCCACGCTCCATCTCGGAGCGATGGAGCGTGGACCAATGCTAGACGCTGCGACTGTAGCGTCGGTGGCTGGGTGGTAAATCACTGCCCGTTTTCCCGGAATATACCTCGCCTGAAGGCGCTCAACGAACGCGCTCCCATTTTTCATAGCTTCAATACACCATTTTTTATGTTCGGTTTTGGTTCAGGTGAGCTCAGTTTGCGAGGACTCGCACGAAGAGTTTGGCGGGCAATGGATTTCCGGGAAGTGCCGAGAGTGTGACTTCGACGGTTTCGTTCTCGCCGCTTGGGACGATGGCGCTTTCAGTTGCCCCCGAATCCTCGGTCCAGGCGCACAGATTTTCAGAGAACCAGACCGAGTAGGTGAGGCCACTGCCAGTGCGGCGGGTGTAGCTGAATTTGCCGGTTGCCCTGCTGAGTGGGGCGGTGATCGGATTGACCGATGCCCCGCTGTTCGGGAGCAGGCCGAAGGCGAACTCCTCCTGATTGGTTACGCCGTCGTTGTCGTCATCCTCGGCTGGTAAGCCGATGGGCGGAGTGAACGAGTTTGCCCAGAGTTGGTAAGACGTGGCGGTGACCGTGTAGGTCAGGATACCAGCGGCTTCGGTGAAGGTCCACTTGGCTCCGGTGACGGCGAGCTCCCATGTGCCGGGGCTGGTTTCACCGAATGCTCCCAGTGTGCTGATCACGGCGGTAGGTGTGAGCGTGGGCGCCGGGCCACTGAAGGAGCTGATATCGACAATAGTCCAGGTGTTCCCATCGGTGGTATCCGCAGCGGACAAATCGAGATCCACGGTTCCGAGGACGGACAGGGTGGCGGAGGCCGAACCGCTGAGGGAGTTGGTCACGCCGGAGCTGGTGGGACTGAAACGCAGGCCACCTATCGGAGCAATGGACAGAGTGCCTTGATCGACAAAGGTGTTTCCGAGATAGGTATTCGCGGCGGAGAGGGTCAACGTGCCGGTGCCGGATTTGGCGAGGCCCGCTGCGCCAGCGACGACCGCGCTGATGGTCGCTGTCTTCGTGCCGCCGAGTGCGTTCACCGTGATGCTCGGCGTCGCGCCGGCCAAGGTCAGGGTATTTCCCGTCAGCGTCCAGCCAGCGGCCGAGGAAGTATTTGTGTCGCCGAAGACCAGATTGCCGATCGTCCGCGCCGAATCCAAACTGACCGTGGTGTCCGCAGTAACATTGCTATGGCTGTTCTTTGGTCAAGGGGTAATATCATTTTATTCCCATCATTTTTGATGATGGATTAGAACTTGTTTTTACTCTTCTGAAAAAGTTGTCCACAAGG
>JANORE010000331.1:0-1948 GCA_031415155.1 Akkermansiaceae bacterium
CGTGAATTTAACAACACGATCAAAATCTTTAACGTAGAAAACCGTGTGTTCGGATTGTCCGCCTAATTCTTTCCAGTCTTTAACGAGTTCAAATACTCGTTCTGGATTGATGATCCGACCAGCTTCCATTCCCCATTTAAGAATGGATTCGGCTTCCTGTCGGATCCGTTCTTGAAGATTTGATCCATCACTTCTCGCGAGCTCAACTTTGAGCTGATCTCGGAGGCTTTCTGCCGTGCTTTTTTGAGGCGATCGGCGAGTGGTTGAGCTTGTGCAATTCCGTTCATGGGCAGGAAGATAGGGAAGCATGTTGTCCAAGTCAACCGTCGGAGTGGATCCGGCAGCTTTCTGAAATTCTAAATCCAGCGGGATGCTGCGAATCGTCCGGACGTTGTGGGTCACGTCGTCGCCGGTTTGGCCATCACCGCGAGTGGCGGCGTAGATGAATTTTCCGTCACGATACAGCAGGGAAACGGCGGCACCGTCGATCTTTGGCTCCACGGTGACGGCGATGTCGTCGCGGCCTAAATTTTTCTGAAGGCGCTTGTAAAAGTCGATGAGTTCTTGCTCGGGGCGGCTCGCTCCAGATTTCTCCATAGCCTCGGGACCAAGCTCGAAGACGTCGTCGATGCTGAGCATGGGGACGGCGTGCTGGATTTGCTGGAAGCCATCAATCGGTGCACCGCCGACGCGCAGGGTAGGGGAGTTCGGGTCGTGGAGTTCGGGATGCTGGGCTTCTAAAATCTCAAGCTCACGGAAGAGTTTGTCGTATTCCGCATCAGGAATCTCAGGAGCGGCCTTGTTGTAGTAGAGATGGTTGTGGCGATCTAACGCGACCCGCAGCTCACGAATCCGTTCCTGTGGAGTCGGGGTTTCTAGATTGGGAAAAAGATCAAGCTCGGCCATGAGTTGACCTTCGCGGAATGAAAATGAATTTTCAAGATCCGAGTCCTGTGCTTGTCGTTATCGAATCTCGATCAATTGAGTCTTCTTATCTGCGAAGCGGACGACGAGCTGGTATTTCGTATCATCTCGCGCTAGGCCGAGCAGTGCCGATCTACCGCCCTCGAGATTCCAGAGATGGGAGGGGGAAAACATCCCGTCGGCTAGGCTACCTGCCAGAGGAAATGACCCTTTTTTGACAGGATTCTCGTAAAGGGTGGTGAGGAGTTCGATAAACGCCTGCCAAGAAGGTTGGAGCTGGGCCTTGTAATCCGTGAGCGGCAGGAGATCGGTCTGTAAGTTGAGTTCTTTGAGTTTTCCGTCTGGCGCCCAGTCGAAGTAGAGGGAGGCGGTGAGATTGCCGATTTTTTGTCGAGTCTTGAAAACGCCATTCAAGCCTGAACGACCGAGGAATGTCTCATCGCTGGTCATTTCCACGAGCTTGCTTGCTTTCAGCTTCGCCAGTGTTGATTCACGCGTGTCGTGGAAGGTGAGAGTGTCGAAAAACGCCTCTGGATCTGGGATCGAGTGAGCGAGTGAGTGATGGGTTTCCAGCCATTTTTTCTCATCCACGTGAAGATTCGAGAGCTCAATCGTGAGTTTTTTGCTGTCACTTCCTTGGATGGTGACGCGGGTCGCATCCCACTTGATGAATTCCCCTTGCACCGAGCGGGCTCCATCCGCGCTTTTCCAAGCACGCATTTCCGCAAGCGAGGGAAGGGCTGAAGCCAAGGAGAGAAGAATGACAAGATGTTGTAACATAAAATGGGATGGTCAAATCAGGCAGTATTCTAACTCCGACAATTGTCTAGCGTTGCCGTGAAAATTTTCCGTCACACAAATTTCAGGAAACTTGCGGGACGAGCCATTTTTCCCGGCGAAACCATGTTTCTTGGCGCTTGGCGTATTGGCGAGTGGCGGCGTTGATGAGGTCTTCGCAGGCGGAACGGTCGATTTCTCCGGCAAGGAGCGAGCGGATTTCGCGGAAACCAATGGCTTTCTCGAA
>JANORE010000332.1:0-4613 GCA_031415155.1 Akkermansiaceae bacterium
GCCTTGATCCAGATCGACGGTGGATTTGGCTGTATCCATCCATGGCCAGAATTGGGCGATCCTTCATTGGAAAAATGTCTGGCAGATCTCGCCGGTGAACGTCGCTGGCCGATAGTCCGCCGTGCGATCCGCTGCACCGAGTATGATCGTGCGGCCCGTGTTTTCGACGAATCATTGTTCGATGAAATGGAAGTGCCACTAAGCCACGCCACATTGGCCAAGGCGGATCCTGCGGAAGTCGCGCTCGCGGTGGAAGCTGGCTTCACCACGGTAAAGCTCAAGGCGGGGCGAGACCTTGCTCATGAAGCAAAGTTTTTGGAAATGATGGCACAAGAATTTTCCGAGCTTCGTTTTAGATTGGATTTTAATGAATCACTCACCGCCGAAGAAGCGGGGGATTTCTTGTTAGCGCTTTCCGAGAAAGCGCGATCGGCCATCGACTTTGTGGAAGATCCTTGCCCATTTTCGGAAATGGCATGGACGGAACTGCACCAGAAAACAGGAGTCAAACTCGCCGTGGATCTGGAAGCAGCGCCTCTGTCCGCAGCGGCGCAATTCATGGTCATCAAGCCCGCGATTGATGAGCCATTTTTGTTAGGCGAGGCCGCCATCAGTCATGGTCAGAGTGCCATTCTCACCAGCTACATGGATCATCCTGTGGGTCAGGCATTTGCGGCGTGGGAAGCCGCACGGCTGGAACTCCAGTTTCCCGGCCTGGTCGGTCTGTGCGGCTTGCAAACACATCATCTATTTGAGCCTAACGAATTTACCGAAGCTTTGGGTCCGTGGTCGCCTAAATTCCAAATACCTTCTGGCACGGGACTGGGTTTTGACGATTTACTTGATGCTCGACCATGGACGCGTCTTTACTAACAAGTTCTGCGTTTTGGGAAAAGCCGCAATTGGTATCGGAGTTCCCCGAACTGAGCGATCATATATTGTTTGAAACATCGGGCAGTTCCGGCTTGCCGAAATCCGTGGCACTTTCGAAAAAATCGTTACTGATTTCTGCGGCAGCGGTGAATCAGCACTTAGACGTTAGCGGAAAATCTTGCTGGGGCTTGGCGTTGCCACTGCATCACGTCGGTGGATTCGGGGTGGCAGCTCGTGCGTATCAAGCGAGTTGCGGATTTCAATGTTTCGCCCAACGCTGGGATGCCAGTGTCTTTCTTCAATGGCTGACTCACCACAAAGTCACTCATACTTCGCTTGTGCCAACTCAGATTCACGATCTGGTAAAAGCGAATCTAACCGCTCCGATCACGCTTGGAGTCATCGTCGTCGGTGGTGGTCATCTGGATGCCATCACGGGGCAGGCCGCTCGTGATCTCGGTTGGCCAGTTCTAGCAAGCTACGGGATGACGGAAGCCGCTTCGCAAATCGCCACGCAGGGACTTGATCTGCTAGATGCACCTTATCAACCAACCCCCATTCCTCTATTGCCGATCTGGGATGTCAGAATCACGCCTGAAAAAATTCTCGAACTCGCAGGCCCCGCTTTATTTTCCGGTTACGTAACAGCAGGTCGCTTCATTCCTCGTGCGAAAGACTGGCACCCGACTTCGGATGTTGTGCGACTGGAGGACCGATTCATTTCTCCACTGGGGCGTATGGATAGCTTGGTGAAAATTTTAGGAGAACTCGTTGATCCTGTCTCTATTGAGCATGAGCTGGCTGCCGTTTCAGCAGGACTGCTGATCCCCGGCACATTCGCGGTCATTGCGATTCCAGATCCTCGCTCCGGCAATGGACTCCTCCCCATTTTCGAGTCTTCGGTAGATCCGGGAATCATCGAAAATACCTTGTCAATTTACGCCAAAGAAGCCCTGGGTTTCCGTAGATTGAAAGCCCCCGTGATCGTTCATTCACTGCCACGTAGTGAGTTAGGAAAAATTCGGAGAAATGAACTGCTACGGATGGTAAATTCCGTGTAGACCCATGGCTACATTGCCGCGCGTTACTGGATTCGTTCGATAGGGCAGGGGATATTCCTTGCAACAAACCGCCTTTCAACACCATAAACCAACTGGAATTTGGATAAAAACCTATAATTGATTCATTTACAGGTTATTTCATATGGAGCCGGCTATCAGAGTCGAACTGATGACCTACTGATTACAAATCAGTTGCTCTACCACTGAGCTAAGCCGGCTGGGATCCTTGCGGACGGGCGGAGTATTCTCATTCCGGCCCGCGCGAAAAGCGTAAATTCAACATAAGTGCAGAATTTATTCGGTTGCGAAGTTCAGAGCTTGGGCGAGTGCAGCTTGGTAAGCGTTTCGTGAGAGTTCGTAGCCACCAAATTGTGTGAGGTGATCCGTCATCCATTGAGTGTCTAACAGGCTGAAACCTAGCTCTCTCAGCTTTCCAACTAGGGCGACCAAGGCAATCTTAGAAGCATCTGTTTTTCTAGAAAACATGCTTTCGCCGAAGAAGACACCGGGTAACGAGACGCCGTAGAGTCCGCCTTGCAATCCTTCTGCATCCCAGCACTCGACAGAATGCGCGTGCCCAGACTCATGAAGAAGGCAGTAACTCGCGAGGATGTTCTCATCGATCCATGTTTCTTCGCGCTCTGCGCAGCCGAGCATGACTTCTCGGAAGGCGGTATTCCATCGTATTTCAAAGGATTTCCGCTTCAAGCTGCGGGCCAATCCGTGTGGAATATGGAAGCGATGATCTAATGGGATCAAACCGCGCCGTTCCGGGGAGAACCATCGAATTTCGCCGTTTTCCGCCATCGGGAAAATTCCACGAGCATAGGCCTCTAGTAAGATTTTCTGTGGGATGATTTTCGGCACACTGAGGAGTTGAGAGGAATGCTTAGTTCACCGATATGCTGCGGGCTTCATGTTTTGTGGAAAACGTTGGGCTGGATCGCCTCGTTAGTGCAATCCATTGAGCGACGCTATCATTTCCACAAATCATCATACGCGGCGATAAATCTACCATCCACATGTCGTCCGGCGGTTACAAGATTGATCTCCGGTAAGTACAAGATTCACCTCCGGTAGTGAAAGATAACCCCCGGCGAGCACAAGATTGGTAGCGGGTTCGTACGACATTCACTTCCGGGCTGTATAAGATTAGGTCCGGGTCTGTACAACATTCACCCCCGGTTCGTTCAGGGGCGCACCGGGCGATACAAGATTGGGTTCCGGTTCGTACAACATCGACCGCCGGTGTGTGTAACATTCACCTCTGGTAATGAAAGATCCACCACGGGTAGTAACTACAAGTTCAGCGGATCAACAGATGGATCAAAAAACTCCGGGGAAGCTAGAAATTCAATTCCCCCCCGCCGGGTGAGTTCGGTGAAATTCACACACTTTTTCGGTTAGGTGATGACACCCAGCGCACCATCCTCGCCACCGCCATAGATTTTCTAAATCATCTGCAAAATCCCTCGGTCAAGGCGAAGTTTCTCACCTACGCGCATTGCGCCAAATTAAAGCAGGAAAGGAACCGCCGGTTTCCGCCTTCTTTTCCAATGAATGCCCGCTACTCACCGAGTTCTTCGACCATCACGACAGTCCCGTCCGCCAAGAAAAGCAGTGGATGACTCGACTTCACAATTCCGCATGAACGTTTTTTGAGAAGCGCTTCAAGAACGGCGAAAAAGTCGCATCCGATTCCAAGCTCGCACCCTATTCCTCCTGCCGCCAACGTGCCTCCCATCTCAGCAGATGACTCGCTGCCACCTCCACCCCTTCCGATCAAAAATCGTAACTATTCAGGTATCACCCATTAAAAATTTCAGAAATTAAACCGCAATGGGAGCGAAGTGGACATGGAGGAACTGACTGTTTCAGATAACTTCCTCAAATGGACTCAGATACACGCGGATGGAAGAAGGAATTGATTCTGAGATCACGCCTTAATAAATCTCTTCACTTCTTCCTATCTGCGTTTTTAACGTTCATCTGCGGTTTGTTAAATCTTCAACTCACGGAACCTGAATAGTTACCAAAAATCAAAAATCCTCAATCCTCAATCCATCGCTCTTCCCAATAACTCTTAACAAATAACTTCTAGCTCCATCACCACTTCCACCGCCCGCCTCATGCTGCTCTATCTGGATTCCTGCTGCTTCAACGGTCCCTTCGACGATCTCTCACAGATCCGCGTCCGGCTGGAGGCGGAAGCGGTTGAGTGGATTTTGGAGGAATCCCGCACAAGTCGATTCCCATCGTCACCAGCGACTATCTGAGCCTGGAACTCACCCGCAACCCCGATCCCGCCAAACGCGCCGACAGCCTTGCCATGACCGGATACTCAAGCGTCCATGTCACCGTTTCAGAATCCTTAGCTTGCCGGGCGGAGGAACTCGGAAGCATGGGCATCACCGGATTCGATGCCCTCCACGTCGCCGCTGCCGAGGCGGCGAAATGCGCCTTTCTGGTGACTACCGACGACAAACTACTCAAAAAATCAAAGCGACATCAGAGCCAACTCATGATAGATCTGCTCAACCCCATCGACATTGTATCACTGCCATGACCCTGACCGCCGAACTCAATCAGAAAGCCAAAGCCATCCTCATACGCGAGTTGGGACCGGTGGATTACGCCCGCTTCATCCAGTAATACCAAGAGGGCACAGGCGACTATACC
>JANORE010000333.1:0-17774 GCA_031415155.1 Akkermansiaceae bacterium
CGGCCGCAATCGCCGTCGCAGCGGTGAGCGCCTTCATTTTCTTCGCTTTCATGACCGCTGCTGTTCCAGCCGTAAAGGCGACTCCGGCAAGAACGGCAATGATAGCGATGACGACGAGAAGCTCGACGAGAGTGAAGCCGCTGTTGCGGTGAGTGGATTGGATTTTCATGGAAGGATTTAGTATGGATTTCACGTGGGACCGAGCAAATACGAGATTTTTCAGTCTGACAATGCCTCAATATCAAAGGCATTTACATAGTAGCTACTTAAGCCTAATTTTCAGCAGGATCAATCTCTTTCTTTCGCCTTTACCGTTGCGGCGATGAAGGCTTGGCAGCAATCTCTATCCATGCTTCGTGAAAATTTGCGAGATTCGATTCTCGACGCCCTCCGTTCTGCGAAAGGGAATCCACTTTCCAAATCCCAACTCTCTCGCGGCCTGAAGCTTCCCGGCACTCGCATCACGGAATTACGAACGATTCTAGACGCTCTGGTCAAAGAAGGCGCGATCAAGGAAGGGAAAAAAGCCTGCTATCATCTTCCAGATGCGCCAAAAAACCAACTCACTGGCACCCTTAAATTTCACCCAAAAGGCCATGCTTACTTTTTCCCCGACGTCACCAACGAGCAAAATCTCCAAGCTGACATCGATCTAACGGTTCATTCGCGGATCTTCATTGATCGCCGTAATGTCGCGACTTCATTGGATGGCGACAGCGTGCTGGTCTCGCTCATTAAGCCGCTTGCTCGCCCGTTTCGCACTCGCAGCGAGTTCACGCCGGATCCGTCGGATGAAATCAAAGGAAAAGTCGAGAAAGTCTTGGCTCGCCGCTCAGGAAAATTAGTCGGCATTTATCAGAAAAAAGCCAATTTCGGCTGGGTCGAGTGCGATGATAAAGCGATTGATGGCAACATCGACATCATCGGTGATACGACGGCGATGCCCGGCCAGCTTGTCGTCGTCGATTTAGAGGAATGGCTAGATCGCAATGTCAGACCGCGTGGCCGGATCATCGAAGTGCTGGGGTGGCCGGGTGATCCGGGGGTGGATATCATTTCTGTGATCCATCGCTTCGGGTTGCGAACTTCATTTCCAGAAGCTGTCCTAGTAGAAGCGCGGGCCGTGTCAGAAGTGCCAGAACCTGCGGAAATTGCGCGGCGTAAAGATTGGCGCGGTAAGTTGGTCATCACCATTGATCCCGCCGATGCGAAAGATCATGACGATGCGATTTGGTTAGAAAAAACGGATCGTGGCTGGACACTCGCTGTCCACATCGCGGACGTTTCTCACTATATCAAGCCCGGTAGCCCGATGGACCAAGAAGCTGTCGAGCGTGGGAACTCGACCTACTTGGTAGATCGCGTTTTACCGATGTTACCGACGGAGTTGAGCAATGGGATTTGCTCGCTCAAGCCGAACGTGGATCGTCTCACGAAGTGTGCTTTGTTAGAAATTTCCGCCTCGGGAGAAATTACGAAGGCGACATTTATGGATGCGGTCATCCACAGCCGGGGCAAGCTTTCTTACGAGCAGGCGCAAGCAATTTTAGATGGGAAACCTGCGCCCGAAGGCTCGGATTCATCGTTAGTCGGCATGGTCAAAGAAGGCTGGAACCTCGCTTCCACTATGCGGAGACGCCGCTTCGATCAAGGCGCACTGGATCTTGAAATGCCGGAAATCAAAATCCGTCTCGACGACCAAGGACGCGCGACCGTCGCCGATCCTGTCATTCATACGGAGAGTCATCAGCTCGTCGAGGAGTGCATGCTCGCCGCGAACGAAGCGGTCGCGAAAATCCTCCGCGAGCGGATGAAGCCTGCCATTTACCGGATTCATGATGATCCCGATCCATCGCGACTTCTCGACTACACCGAGACGGCGAAAGCTCATGGCTACCGACCCGGAGACCTGACGAACCGCGCCCATATTCAGAAATTGTTAGACGATTCCAAGGGAAGCCCCGAGGAGCACGTCATCAAGCTGGGTTTACTAAAAAGCCTGAAACGCGCAGCTTACTCTGCCGAGCCTGTCGGGCACTACGGATTGGCAAAAAGCGACTACTGCCACTTCACCAGCCCGATCCGCCGTTACGCAGATCTGATCGTTCATCGCGCCCTTCAAGCGTTGTTAGAAAATGCACCCAAGCCCCACGATAAGACACCGTCGCAAGCAGAGTTATATGAAATTTCCCGGCACATTTCTGATACCGAACGCACATCATCCGATGCAGAGAACGAGACCAAGCAAATCAAGTTGTTAGAATATCTGGATCGTGTCGCAAATTCACAAGAGCCACCCACTTTCGATGCGCTCATCACCGACGTCCGTCCCATGGGGCTGATGGTGGAAATTCCCAATATGGGCGTCCGCGGCGTGGTGAAGCGGGAAGATCTACCGGATGGCCGCTGGCGATTTGAAGCCCACCGCATGGCGTGGGTTTCCATGGATGGAAAGGTGATTCAGCTCGGAATGCGGATTCCCCTGCGGGTGAAGGGAATTGATTTTGAAAAGCGTTTTGTCGATTTCATAGTCGCCGGAAAACCGACCAGTGAAGGCACTCATGTCACGACCAAGCATCCAGTCATCGCGAAGAAGCAAGGCAAGCCGCACACCAAGGCCGCCGGAAAAGTCGGGCCAGCCACGAGCCGGAAGTTTTCGAGTAAATCGGCCAAGGAAAAACCGAAACGCCGTAAGCGGAAATGATCCGCTACGACGGGTCATCCCCTAAGGCAGGAGATCACTTCCCCAGCATCACTCGGAAACGCGGCAAAATTTTCTGGTAGAGAGAATTTTTTCCGCCTCTGGCGAGTTGCACCCCGACAAGTTCTGCCGGAGTCGCCGGATCAATCGGCGAGAGCGAAGTCGCCTTGTAGGCCGCAGATTCCACTTGGCGCTCAATGTAAGATGCACCTACTTTTTGGGTGACTCGCACTGTTACATGACCCGCTCGGATGATGACTGCGGAGAGCGGAGGCGCGTCAAAATCAGCCTGCAATTTCACTGAAATGGCGACTCCTGTCGTGGACTCGAAGGCCAAGGAATCATCCGAGAAGCGATCTTTCCAACCCGCTTGCACGGCGAGCCATGCGAGGATTTGCAGTGCTGAATTTCTATGGTGAGGATGATGGATGATCTCGACGCTGTGAATTTCAGGTAGCATTTGCTGAGCGACGAGATCGTCGAACAGGCTGGCAATACCCACGCGGAATTGCCATGAGCGAGTCCATGCATGGTCTTGGATCACGAGATTCGAATTTGCCTGGGCGGCTTCTTCAATCATCGCAAATGAGGCGGCCGGATTCGCCCATGATGAGCTATCGATGATGAGACGGTCCATCACACTGACGAGCCGCTCGGTGAGTATTTCAGAAAGCTCACCTTGCCACCAGAAAACGAGTGGTAGATCCGAGTTGAGGTGGGCGAAAACGGTATTGCGGAAACGCCCGGTAACGCGACCGGTTAGATAGAAGGCGATTTGCTCGCAGCACACAGATTTCCGTCCATCCGCCAGATGGCAATGGGCGGTGATCCAGGCGCGGAGGCTGGGTTGTGGCTCGTTACGGTCGATGCCGACGAGGATCGCGCGGCAGGCGTGCTCACGAGTGAGATCACGAATGATCGCCGAGTTTTCGATCAGCGCTCCAGGTTTTTCCGAGTAAACGACGAGGTTGATCAAAGACGCATTGGTCCGTGCCTCGTCTTGTTCCCAAAGCTTGCGGAGTTCGCGGTCGATGGCGGCGATGGGAACCTCGATTCCCAGCTCAGGGCAAACAGCGGGAATGGTGTCGGTGAGAGTATTCATGTTAGCGGTAAATGTCTTTGCGATGGCCGACCTTGATGACGAAGATAACTAGAATCTTATTTTTAATTTCGTAGATGATTCTAAAACTACCTACTCGAATCCTGTATTTTGACTCTGAACCCACGAGCTTTTTGCTGCTAGTAGGATGCGGGTTGTTTCCTAGTCCATCAATAGCATCACTTATTTTCTGAAATTCCGGAGTATGGAGTCGATCCAGTTCCTTCTTAGCGGACTTTTTAAATTCAATGCGATAAGACTGCATCTTCGAGGAACTCTTTTTTGACAACTTCCCACGGGATCGTTTCCTCGTCACGACGTTCAACGCACGCAGCGAGATCCTCAAGATCCTCCATCAATTCTTCATATTGCTTGATTGGGATGACAGCGGCGGTGACTTTCCCTTTTTCGTTCGTTAAAAATTGCGTTTTCATATTCGCAAAATAGAGCGACTTCAGATTCATGGCAAGCTCACAGCCTACGCCATGCGTTTCCATCTTGATGAAGTAGTTCGTCGGCTTCCTTTGGCCCCCATGATCCGGCGACGAATTCTGCCATCGGAGGAGGAGTGTCGGATTGGTGCCACGCGTGCTCGATGTGGTCGATAAATTTCCACGCCTCCTCCACTTCATCGCGGCGGGCGAAGAGAGTGGCATCGCCGGCAATGGCATCTAACAACAAACGCTCGTAAGCTTCCGGGCTGCCTTTGCCAAAACTGGTGGCATAGTGGAAATCCATTTTCACCGGCTCTAGGCGCAGGCTTGTGCCGGGGATTTTAGAAACCATCCGCAGTGAGATTCCTTCGTCCGGCTGGATGCGGATGACGAGGACATTTCCACCGGGGACACCGCCCGATAGAGCATTAAAAAGCACGCAAGGCGCATCCTTGAAGTGAACCGAAATCTCGGTGGACTTCTTCGGTAAACGCTTGCCCATGCGGATGTAAAACGGCACCCCACTCCAGCGCCAAGTATCAATGAGTAAGCGGACCGCGACGTAAGCTTCTGTCTTTGATTCAGGGCTGACACGATCTTCCTCGCGGTAACCGGGAACTGGGATTCCATCGACATGACCCGCGATGTATTGGGCGCGGACGACGTTTTTCGCGACCTTTTCCGGAGTGTCCCACTGCCGAAGCGAACGGATCACTTTGACTTTTTCATCGCGGACGCCATCGGCGGTCAGATCCGTCGGCGGCTCCATGGCCACAAGACTGAGAAGCTGGAGTAAATGATTCTGCACCATGTCACGCAGCGCGCCGGACTTTTCATAATATCCGCCGCGGCCACCTTCCATCCCGAGATTCTCCGC
Organism: Akkermansiaceae bacterium; assembly: GCA_031415155.1. Taxonomy (GTDB): domain Bacteria; phylum Verrucomicrobiota; class Verrucomicrobiia; order Verrucomicrobiales; family Akkermansiaceae; genus Luteolibacter. The sequence continues at coordinate 5,112 of JANORE010000333.1, forward strand.
ACAGGTGATCTGGATGTGACTGATGTATTTACTATTCCAGAGCGGCTCGAAAATCGAGTTGGCGAAACGCAGAACCATCAAGTTTTGCGCGGTTTCCTTACCGAGATAATGGTCGATCCGGTAAGTGTCGCTCTCTTGAAACGTCTCATTGACGACTTGGTTCAGATGCTTGGCCGTCGCCAGATCCGTGCCGAAGGGTTTCTCGACGATGACTCGGGACCAGCAGCCGGATTTCGCCTCATTGAGGCCAGCTTTTTTCAGATGGATCAAAATTTCATCGAAAAATTCGGGGGCGGACGCGATGTAGAAGAGGCGATTTCCATTGCCGCCACGCTCGGCGTCGATGGCGTCCAATTTTTCTGCGAGACTCTTGTAGCCTGCGGCATCCGTGAACTCAGAAGTATGGTAGCTAACCGACTCGATGAAACGGTCCCAGATCGTATCGTCGTGACCGGAGCGAGAAACTTTGCGATTCAGCTCATCCAGCCCAGCGCGGAATTCTGCATCGGATTTTTCCCGGCGGGCGAAACCGATGATTCTCACTCCGGTGGGTAGCTCGCCATCGACCGCTAAGTTATAAAAAGCGGGGATCAGCTTGCGGTGGGTGAGATCGCCGGTGGCACCGAAAATTACGATGCTGCAAGGCTCAGCTCGTGAGCGGGAAACGAGGTCTTCGCGGAAGGGATTCATGGGATCAATTGAAAAAGGCTGAGATTATTAAAAATTAAATCACTAGGGCTCTAAGCCGGATGGCTGACGATAATCAGTCCAATACTGAGCGATCTGTTGACGAATTTGGTCTTCGGTCGATTTCGATGGAGCGCAGTTCTTCGCCCAGCCTCTCCCGGGATGGAGCGTATCCCAGTTGGGTCTGGCTCCTTGATGTCGTCCAGCTCCAGGATCATGGTTTCCAAAACCGTCAATCAATGAATTCCAAATAGGACGGTAGTGCTGAATGAGCAGTGATTCTCCGAGCGGAATCCAAATATCATCCACTACCAGATAACGGCACCAAAAATCCCTCGCTTCAAGGTTGGTGACCTGTTTGATCGATTTGTAATGTTCATCAATTCGGGAGAAGAGAGTTACGCCTTTTGCGGAGATATTGGGATCAATATTTCCTTTTCGACCGCCCGTAGGAACAGCTTTGCCAATGTAAATTGGCATATTCATTTCATTCGATATTTGATTCCAACGCGCGAGATTAGAATATGCATCGAAATTTCCATTATAATAAATGGCATAGACCCCAGCACCTGAGAAACGCTCCACGGCACCCAATTGAACGGGTTTCTGTTTGAGCAAAAAATCGACGACACTTTTGCCGAGATTTTCTTTCTCAAGTGGGTTGTAAGGTTTCATGGGCTAAGGATTTTTGGGCGTTACGCGCTTGGCTTCTTAAAGCATTTGAGATCGACCCACCAACAATTTCAGCAAGTCTAACAGGCACGGCATTTCCAAGTTGACGCATCGCCTCTGTCCAACTGCCCAAGAAAATGTAATCATCGGGGAACGTTTGCACCCGAGCACTTTCCCGGATCGTCAAGTAGCGCACGGAACCATCCGGATAGAGAATCATATTTTCCCCGCCAGGAACTCCGTGCGCACCAGCCTTCAAAGCTTTCGCAGGACAATTCAATGGGCTACCTGTATGCCCTGGATACGATTTGGCACCCGCTTGGAAAACATGGTTATACCATTTTTTTGAGCCATGGGCGGTCGGGATTGGCAAGTCTTCAATGGCGGAAAGCAGCGTTCGCCACATGTGTGAACCCGAGTGAGTTACTTTTGGGAACGACCAATTCGTCACAATATCCGAGCGGAATCCAATAAAAAAGACGCGATGCCGATGTTGCGGCACACCAAAGTCTGCTGCATCCGCTTGGTGAATATGAACTCGATATTTTAACCCATCATCTGATTCTCCGGCGCTTTCTTTATGGCGTTGAAGACGAGTGAGATTCTGATCCCAACTCACGTTTTCAGAAATTGGGTATCTTGGGAATTCCATTTGAAGACGGATATATTCCACATAATTTGAAAAAGCAGGGCGAAGTAGTCCTCGAACATTTTCAAAGAGAAATGCTTTGGGCTGCGCCTCTGCCACCGCCCGAATCGCTTGGGGAAACATATCGCGCACATCATTCATCCCCGCCGCTTTTCCGCCCATCGAAAATGGCTGACAAGGCGGCCCCCCCGCCACTAAATCGATCCCTTTGTATTTCTTGAAATCCACTTCTCGGATGTCTGCGCGAGTGATGTTGCAATCTCGTAAAGAGCCGTGACCCATCCGTTGATTGTATTCCAGCGTCTCTACTGCGGACGCATTCCACTCGTAAAGAGCCTCATGTTTAAATCCAGCACCATGAAGACCAAGAGCGAGACCGCCTGCGCCTGAAAAAAGTTCGATAGAGCGAAGCGGCTTCATGTGTTCATGCGAACAAATTTTTATCTTTGGTGTCAATATCTGAAGGCTCTTTATCGGACTTTAATTAGCCACCGTTAGTTTCACCACGGCAATGGGAAAGCGCGATTAAACGCGAAAACCCGCTCGCGGATCGCGTGGAGCTTCTCGGTATTCGTGTGATCGGACAAGGCTTCGTGGATGAAATCTGCCACCTGCTCGACATGAGTTTCCTTCATGCCGCGAGTAGTCACGGCAGGAGTGCCGATGCGGATGCCGCTGGGCTTCATCGGGCTACCCGTGTCAAAGGGAATACCGTTTTTATTCACCGTGATGCCTGCTTCATCAAGGGCGTGCGAGGCATCGGTGCCGTTCAGCCCCTTATCGCGGAGATCCACGAGCATGACGTGATTATCCGTGCCGCCGGAGCAAATGCGGAAGCCGTGATGAGTCAGTCTCGCCGCGATGGCTTGCGCGTTTTTAACGACTTGCGCCGAGTATTCCTTGAACTCTGGCTTCAGCGCCTCGCCGAAGCAAATCGCTTTCGCCGCGATGACATGCATGAGCGGCCCGCCTTGGATGCCGGGGAAAACCTGCGAGTCGATTTTCTTCGCAAATTCTTCCTTGCACAAAATAATCCCGCCGCGTGGACCGCGCAGGGACTTGTGGGTGGTGGATGTCACGAAATCCGCGTGCGGCACGGGACTCGGATGCACCCCAGCGGCGACAAGACCCGCGATGTGCGCCATATCGACGAAAAGATAGCAGCCGATTTCTTTGGCCAATTTCCCCATCCGCTCGAAGTCGATGATCCGCGAATAGGCGGAAGCTCCCACGGTGATGAGTGCTGGCTTCAGCTCGCGGGCGGTTTTTTCCAGCTCGTCGTAGTTGATCCGCTCGTCGTCCGGGCTGACGCCGTAGTGAGTCACATCGTAGAAACGGCCGGAGAAATTCGCTTTATGGCCGTGGGTGAGATGGCCGCCATGAGCGAGATCCATTGTGAAAATCTTATCTCCCGGCTTGAGCACGGAAAAGTAAACGGCAGTGTTCGCTTGGGAGCCAGAATGCGGCTGGACGTTCGCATGATCCGCTCCGAAAAGCTCCTTCGCGCGGTCGATGGCGAGCTGCTCGACGACATCCACATTTTCACAACCGCCATACCAACGGCGGCCGGGATAGCCCTCGGCGTATTTATTCGTCAGCAGCGAGCCTTGCGCTTCCATTACGGCAGGCGAGGCGAAATTCTCGGAAGCAATCAGCTCGATGTTGTTCCGTTGGCGGTGCTCTTCCGCCGTGATGGCGGCGTAAATCGCAGGATCCGTTTCTGCGATCCGGCTCCCGGAGGATTTACAAACTCGAGCCTCGTGGCGGCCACCCTCGAAGGGAGTCGTGAGAAATGCACCAACCATGGCCACCGCCGTCGCGGCGTCTGTAAATTTCCCGGAAAGGCAAAGCACGTTCGAATCATTATGCTGGCGAGTCGTCACCGTTTCCTCGACCGAGCGCACATTCGCCGCGCGGACGTGGCGGTGGCGGTTCGCCGCGATGCTCATGCCGACTCCAGAAGTGCAGGCAAGGATTCCAAAATCGTAAGTCCCATCCGCGACCTGACGGGCGACGAGATTGGCGTAGTCTGAATAATCCACCGAGTCGGTGGTATTCGTGCCGAAGTCGAGGACTTCATGGCCAGCCTCCGTGAGGTGACTGACGATAGCTTTTTTAAGATCGACGGCGCCGTGATCGGCTCCGATGGCAATGCGAAGAATAGAATGACTCATGGCGGATGCCGGATTGAAAGCCGGGAACGGCCACTTGCAAACCGCAAATTTCAATGAGATGCGAAATGTGATCAGCTTTACTCCCACGCATGGTGATCTGTGGGAAACGTTGGGCTTGATTGCTCCAATGGAGCAAAATGCGATAGCCTAGGGCATCGCCCTGGGTAAGAGGTGCGCGAAATGATTTAGGCCCTGAAAGGGCGGCACTCTTCGGGAGGCAGCACACCAGATTTCGCCCTTTCAGGGCTCGGATTCCTCGGAATTCTCTACCCAGGGCGTTGCCCTGGGCTATCGCATGTTGCACCTTCGGCGCATTTACAAACAGACGTGCAATGGAGAAATTATTGCCGGACTTGGAGAAGCCGTTGCCAGACTTGGAGGAGCCATTGCCGGGCTTGGAGGAGTCATTGCCGGGCTTGGAGGGGCCGTTGCCAGGCCTGGAGGAGCCGTTGCCAGGCCTGGAGGAGCCATTGCTAGACTTGTAGGGGCTATTGCCAGACTTGTAGGGGCCATTGCCGGACTTGGAGGAGCCGTTGCCAGACTTGGAGGAGCCATCACGGAGGAATTTAATGCGAATAACCTCGCGAGTTGAATGAGACCTGTGCTTCTCACTTCAGTGGAAGAATTTATGAATGCGATGGCACTTCACGGCTGGGCAACGCTGCCGGGCTGGGTGGGAGGTGATGACTCGGATCGTTTGCGGCAGGAGTGTGAAATTTCCTGTGCTCAAGGAGATTTCAAACGAGCAGGTGTGGGCCGGGGTGAGACTTTGGAAGTACGCGAAGAAATCCGCAGAGATCAGATCATGTGGCTGCAACCGGGTGAGTCTACCGTCGAGCAGGAAATCTATTTGGCTCGGCTAGAAATTTTGCGATTGGCTCTGAATCAACGGTTTTTTCTGGGGTTATTTGAATTTGAAGGGCACTTCGCGATTTATCCGGAGGGAGCGTTTTATAAACCGCATCTCGACCGCCATGCTGGCACGGATGAGCGGATCGTGACGGTGATTCTCTATCTAAATCCACATTGGCAGCCCGGAGATGGTGGGGAGCTAAAACTCTGGACGGAAGCGGGTGAGAAATCGGGTGCCTTCGAGCTGATCCAGCCGCGAATGGGCACGGTCATCTGCTTCATGGCGGGAGACTTTTGGCACGAAGTGCTCCCGGCCCACAAGACCCGCATGAGCATCACGGGCTGGTTTCGGCGGCGGTGAGTCGCGCGAATTTCCCGTGATGACGACCGGAAAATGACTTAGGCATCCAGCCGGAGCGCGGCTTTTTGTGCGGCGCTTTTTGCCTCAGATTTGTTGGAGCTGGTGCCGGTATCCGCGGTGAGACGCATTCCGACCGGTTTGGAAACTCCGAACTCTTCCATGGTCACGCCATACATCACATCGGCGCGGGCCATCGTCCGCTTCGAGTGAGTCACGATGATAAACTGGCTGTTGTCGATGAAGCGATCGAGCACTTTGACGAAGCGATTGATGTTCGATTCGTCGAGCGGTGCATCCAGCTCATCCAGCACGCAGAATGGGCTGGGCTTGATCATGTAGATGGAAAACAGCAACGCGACGGCGGTCATTGAGCGCTCACCGCCGGAGAGTAGCGTGATGGATTGCAGTTTTTTGCCCGGCGGCTTGGCCGTGACTTCGATGCCGGATTCTAGCGGATCGCTTTCATCGAGCAGCGTGAGATCTGCCTCACCTTTTTCACCGAAGAGTTCCTTGAACATCTCGCGGAAATTGATTTTGACTTGGGCAAAGGTCTCGGAAAATAGCCGCTGAGTCTCGGTGTTGATGCGCTCAATGACTTCGAGCAGCTCGGTCTTGGAGTTGACCAGATCGTCGTGCTGACTCTTGAGGAAATTGAAGCGTTCCTCGAGTTCTTCGAATTCTTCGATGGCATCCAGATTGACGGGGCCCATCGCATCCAGGCGGCGCTTGATGTCAGTGACGATGGATTCGACGAAGTTCCAGTCTGGCTCGCCGGTCATTTCGCCGGGGATTTCCATGTCGTCGCGGGTGCCATCCACGACCACTGTCGGCATTTCATCCTCTCCGATGTCTTCGGAATTTTCACCCGTCACGATCGACTGGCGGCCGCCATTTCCTTGCATGGCTTTTTGCGAAGCGATGCTCTTCAGCAGTGCATGGGCATCTGGCTCGAAGGCGGATAGCGCGATTTGGTGGCGCTCTTGGATGGTGGTGACGAGGCTTTCGAGGCGCAGCTCGAGCTTGGTGCAAGCGACTTCCTCACGGCCTTTTTGCTCGTTGACCTTCGAGTGGTCGCGGCGGATCGCGGCGAGAACGGTCTCCGCCGTCTCGATGGCTCCTAACAAAATGGTGCGGCCTTCCGAGCGGGTGTTGATTTCCACTTGGAGATCTTCCACTTCCGCGCGGTGAGTCTCGCATTCTTCGGAAAGGCGGGCGTTTTCGCCATGGGCAGCCTCGATCCGTTGGTCGAACGAGGAAATTTCCGTCTCACGGCGGATGGCAAGATCACGGAGTTCAGATAGCCGCGCTTCCATCGGTTTTTGCTGCTCTTCGGCAGACTGCTTGGCGCGGCGCTCTACGGCGAGTTCGGTGCGAAGTGAGTTGAGCGTTTCCACGATGTCTTGCTCGCGACGGACGACGGATTCCGACTCGGATTGAAGGCGGCGACCTTCGTTTTCGAGGGCTTCTAGCCGCTCGCGAGAATTGGCCAGCTCGCTTTCTAAGTGTTCGCGTCCATCGGCGGCAGCACGCTCGCGGTTTTCAAGTTCGCCGCGCTCCCACTTTACATTTTCTAATTTCGTTTCGAAATTTTCCACCTCGCGCGAAGCCAAGCTGAGCTGGCCTTGCAAGGTGGAAAGATCGACTTTTTGCCGTTGCAGCCGCTCGCGCGCGACCTCGACTTCCTCGCGGAGCTGCTCAAGATCTGCTTCAAGACTTACCACGCGATGACGAGCAAATTCGTCCGCAGTGACGAGGCCAGCGACTTCTGCGGCGAGCGTGCGGACTTCGTTTTGCAGCTCAAGCACCGAAGTGCTGCCTTCCGCTCCCGTGCCGCCGCGCAACATCCCCTCCCCGGTTAGAATGACGCCTGCAAGCGTGACGAAAGTCACGCCGGTTTGTGATGTGCGGAGGCGCAGGGCGGTGGCCAGATTCGGGACGATGAGGATCTTTTCGAGCAATCGCTCGATCACGGCGGAAATGCGTTTGTCGGACTTCACCCGGTCGAGCGCCCAAGCCGTCGCGCCTTCCGGAAGTGCTTCCATTTGCGTGCCGGTGGATGGATAGACAAAGGTTTCTGGCAGCACGGCAGCGACACCGAGCTGCTTCTCCGTCAGGCGAGAAATAATCGATTCCGCCAGTGCTTGATCCTGGACCAGCACGGCTTGGAGATGGCTGCCGAGCACCGCCTCGATCGCACGAGCGCAGTCGTTATCCGCCTCGATGAATGAAGCGAGCACGCCGTGGATCCCCGGCTTGAACTCGTCCGGTTTACCCAGGCCTTTCAGAACATTCTGTGTGCCTTTTTCAAATCCTTCGCCGCTCTCGACGAGTTGACGGACGGCATCAAAACGGGCGGACCGCTGAGCCAGTAATTTATTCGACTGCACGGCAGCGACCCGAGCGGCATCGAGATCGCCGCGAGTGTGCTGATATGTGCGCTCGGCCATTTGGAAACCTTCCTCGAGTTGACCGAGCTGCGAGCCGGTGGATTCCACCTCACTGGAAATTCGCGATTGCTCGGCGCGGAATTCTTCTAGCTCCAGGGTCAGCCGCTGCTCTTCATCACCGAGCTGGCGGGAACGCTCACGATTTCCTTCTAACTGGGCGAGCGCGCTCTCGATCTTGGCCTGCATGGTGGCGATGATCGTCTGGGCACGGTTCGCCTCGCCCCGAGTTTCGCGGAGCGCGGTTTCGATGCGTTCGCGCTCTTCACGAGTGCCTTTCGTGCGATCTTCTTGATCGGTCAGTTGGATTTCCTTCTCGGCAATGATGCGGCTGAGTTGATCCAAGGATTCATTCGCCGCAGTAAATTCGAACTCCTGCTGCGCGAGTTTTTCCCGAGTCTCGGCGATGTCTTCGTGATTCTGGCGGATGCGGGATTCCAGCTCGGCCTTGCGCTCATCATTGAAGGCGATGCGGCCTGCCGCCGAGTTCAAGGCATTGCGATGTTCGTTCAGGCGCTGGCGGAGTTCGGCGAGTTCTCCCTCGAATACCCGCGCCGCCGTGCGGGCCTCGGTGACCGCTTCTTCCTTGGCGGGAAGCTGCATCCCCAGCTCCGTATCGCGGACTTCCAGCCCACGGATGGAAACGGTGAATTCGTCGCGCTCGGCCGTGAGTTCGACAAATTTCCGGTGCCCGAGATGCGTATCTAATACCCGCGTATCTGCGGCGAGAGATTGGTAACGGCGAGCTTTGGCCACTTGGCGGCGCAACGAATTCATCCGGCGTTCCTGCTCGGCAAGCACATCGGAAACACGCAATAGATTTGCTTCGGTGAAATCGAGCTTCCGCAGAGCTTCCTTCTTTTCTCGTTTGAATTTCGTGATTCCGGCGGCCTCCTCGAAGACGGCGCGGCGCTCTTCTGGCTTGGATGAAAGGATCTGGTCGATCTGGCCCTGCGCCATGATCGAGTAGGCCGTGCGACCGATCCCGGTGTCCATCAACAGATCGTGGATGTCTTTCAAACGGCAGAGCGTGCCATTGATCCGATATTCTGAGCGGCCATCGCGGAAAACCCGGCGGGTCAGCGCGACTTCGTTGAAGTCCACCTTGAGCGGACCTTCGCAATCGGCCATCGTCAGTGTGACCTCCGCCATGCCGAGCGGCTTGCGTTTTTCCGTACCATTGAAAATGACATCCGCCATTTCACCACCACGGAGCGCCTTCGCCGATGTCTCGCCCAGCACCCAGCGGATCGCATCGACGACGTTCGACTTACCGCAGCCATTGGGCCCGACGATGCCGGTAACGCCTTTAGCAAATTCGAGCACAGTTTTATCCGCGAAGGACTTGAAGCCGTGGATTTCGAGAGTTTTGAGATACATAAAAAGCGGAGTCGTTACAGATGAAGCCCTAGAGAGAAGGGAGCGGCGTGCAGACTAGCCGCCGAATCGACGGATGCAACCCACGAAGTCGAAGAAGCACTGCATGTAGTATTTGAAAAGAGGAGTAGATACAGCATGGAGTGTTTCTGGGTATTTTGAACATCCTAAGTAATTTACAAAAACCACTTCGCCAAGGCGGTGGAGAATTCACAGACTATTTCCGTGACTTCTCTTGTGACGACTTATTTTTGATCAAAGACTTTGCCAGACACCGGAATCATGCAATTTTGCCAGCGATTTTTATGAACTCACGATATCTATTCACGGCAATTTCAGCATTTATTCTTGGTGGAAGCTCTCTCGTTAGCGCAGCGGCTCCTCAAGCGCCCTCTGATTTCAAAGTGAAAGCCCTCGGCGTAAATGCCTTCCAACTCACCTGGAAAGATAACTCTGAAAATACGCCTACCAATGCAAACAATGAACTGGGCTGGCAAATACTGGTGGCGCTGAAGGGCAGCAAACCACAAGTTTTCCGATCATTTCCCGGGCCTGGGCAGACTTCGTATTTGTTGACTACCAATTCGACAGCCGGGGACATCGCGGGGAAAGAGCTAGATTTTCAACTCGCCGCTTACAATACCAAAGGGGCCGTGGTGATATCGTCGAAAGCCACACCCATCGTGAGCGTCAAAGTCCCATCTTCCGATACATTCGGCACTCCCACTAAACTGAAAGCTACGGCCATCAGCGACGGACAAATTCAGCTCAGTTGGAAAGACAACTCCACTTCTGAGCACGCCTATCAGCTACAATATCGCATCGGTGCTTCCAAGAAATGGCTGACACCAGTAAATTTTTTGCCAGGAAGCAAGTTTAAGTTTAAAACCGACCGGTTCATTGGGGCGGAAAATGGCCAGCTAAAAATCTTGAATCAAATTTCACCTGCGACCACCTATTCATTCCGGGTGCGCGGTCTTAAAGAAAGCCCGACCACGCCGACAAGTCCCATCAAATTCACCGGATTCTCGAAAATCGTCAAAGTAACGACCAAGCCTTTTCAGCCACCCTCTGAAATCGTCGCGACTCCAGAGGGTGAAGGCGTTTTCTCATTTAAATGGAAAGATAACTCTTCTTACGAAAGCGGATTTGATTTTCAGACCAAGGTGGGAACTGCTGATTTTGTATCTGAAGGAGAACTGCCCGCAAACTCGACGACTTTGAACACGTTGACAGGCTTCCCACTGAATACCGAATGTCAGTTTCGCATGAGATCTTTCCACCTGATCGGAACGACTCGAATTTATTCCGAGTTTTCTACCATCGCCTCGGCGAAATCAACCAATCTTAAAATTCCGACGAGCCTTCTCGTCACAGGCTCGACTGACACTTCGGTCACGCTGACATGGAAAGACGAATCGACTCGTGAGAATCGATATGAAATCGAGTATCGAGCGGTGGGTGCGACTGACTTTATCAAAGCTCCCCCGGTAAGTTCTTCCTCAAGAGTGATTACCGCCACTCCACTCACTGCCACAGTTCGCAATCTCACGCCGGGCACGTCTTATGAGTTTCGGGTTCATGCACTCGAGACTAATTTCTTTGGCCAAATCATTTCCCAATCAGCGGATACCGCACTGGCGCGAGCCACGACCAAGGATACGATTATCGGAGATTTGAAGCCACCGACTCCTGCGGGAAATCAGTTTAATTATATCGTCCAAATCACACGGCCTAGTGAACTCACCAGTATTGAGGTGACGAAATTACCCACGGGCTTAACTTATAATCCCAATACCCGCACCATCACCGGCGTGCCTTCCAATGCAGGAACGTATAACGTTTCTCTCAAGGCAACGTTCAATGACGGGACGGTCTCCACTCGTATTCTGACACTCACTTCTGCGGCTTCAGGCCCCATCACGACTCAAGCCTTCGCCGCAGTCAATGTCGCCAGCGGAGCGAGTAGCGTCGTTTCTGCGACAGGAAAATTTTCAGATCCTGACACTCAGAGCGCCGCCCGCATGACGACGACAAGCGGAGTATTCGACATCATTTTCTATCCCTCTGTGACTCCGCTCACGGTGGATAACTTCATCGACTACATGGATGCGATGAGATATGACGACACGTTTTTCCACCGAGCTCCAGCAGGCTTCGTCCTGCAAGGAGGTGGCTACAAACACACCACGGCAGATGGATACCGCCGGGTAGTCACCTTCCCTACCGTCAATAATGAACCGGGCATTTCCAATGTGCGAGGCACCGTCGCCATGGCGAAACTCGGAACAGACCCGAATAGCGCCACCTCACAATTCTTCGTCAACCTCGGAGATAACGCCACGAACTTGGATGCTCAAAACGGAGGCTTCACGGTCTTCGGTCGGGTGCCTGCTTCTGGGATGACCGTCATCGATCTGATCCGCGCGTTGCCGATTCGCAACTACAGTATCACCACCGATTTCGGCGCTGAGTCTCTAGGCGACGTCCCGACAATCGATGTGACCACCGCGCCTCCCACTCTGAATCCGGCGAAGTTGGTAAAAATTTCATCCACGGGTCCTGCTCCCATTTTGACCTATCAGGTCGTCAGTATCCAGCCAGCAATCGCCACCGCAACGGTGACCGGAACGGATATTACCATCACCGGCGTCACTGCGGGTAACACGACGATCCAAGTCACCGCCACCGATCTCGATGGACTCACCGTGATGCAAAACATCCCCGTGACCGTTCCCTAGGATCACGGCGAGTGGCTGGCCAGGCGGATTTTACGTCGACTCGTTGACTCCAGTATCAGCCAGCTTACTTATGAAACGTTTCGCCATCGCTGCTGCTATTCTTGCCATTCTCGCCGCTTTCGGGTTCTGGTGGTTTTCGCCGACCCAAGTCATCAAACGCCGGACCAAGTCCTTACTCAGCACCCTCACCATCGAGAGCGGCAGCGGGAAAATCACCCGCCAGATGGGAACCTACTCGCTCGGTAAACTCCTCGCACCACGCGTCCAACTCGAAACGCCGACCATCGACGAAGCGAACGGCACCTTCGACCGAGCCGAGATGGAATCCGCATTTTCATGGCTGTGCAACCAAGCGAGGCAGACTCATTTCAAGCTCACTCGGCTCCAATCCATCGAAGTCACCGGAGAAAATGCTCAGGTGACACTCACGCTCAATGGTCTCGTCGAGCTGCCAACGTATCGCCCAGCCGATGGAAATTATTTCGTCACCTTTGACTGGGAAAAGACCGCCGACGGCTGGCAGCTAACCCATGCAACATGGGAGAAAACGCCCTAAGATTTTCGGAAATCTTAAAAATCCACCTTTTTGTGGATTGAGCTTTTTTTCTTGCGTCCTTATTTCTAGGCCGTTACGTGCCGCCCGTCCCAAGTAGGGACTGAACACACGATGAACATGACCCGGAACATAAAATCCGTGGCCCTGGCA
>JANORE010000334.1:0-2033 GCA_031415155.1 Akkermansiaceae bacterium
TTTTTCGGGATCAGGAATTCCGACTTCAGCGAGTGCCTCGATGGCCCGATGAAGGGCTTGCTTCCCGTGGCAATTTTCATGAAGGGCAAGCGGCTCCGTGAGCTGGGCACTCACTTTCATGAATGGATTGAGCGACGTCATCGGATCTTGGAAAATCATAGCGATCCGTTTCCCACGAATTTTCCGTAGCTCCTTCTCGGGGATTTTTAGGAGATCGACCCCATCGAAAATGGCCTCTCCCGAGTGAATCCGGCCTGGCGGCTGAGGAATCAGGCCGAGGAGCGAGTAGCAAGTCACCGATTTCCCCGAACCTGATTCCCCAACGATACCGAGCGTCTTGCCCGGATCCACTGAGAATGAAACATTTTCCACCGCATGGACGATGCCGTTGCGAGTGTGAAAGCGAGTAGTGAGGTTCCGAACGTTGAGCAAAGGCATGGAGAAATCAGGAATGGCGACCTGACTGTGATCGTTAAGGAGAAAAGCACAAGTGCAGCCTTGCCACCGGACGTGCCGGGAAAACCCAAGATGAGAAGGTGATCACCTCATGCCACAAACTCAATCCGCGCGGCGAAGGCTCCGTCCGTCTGATCGCGGAAGGGAAGTGCATCCTTGAATTCAACAAGCTTTAACTCCGGATGATCTGCGAGAAATGCCTCGACGAGACCGAGGTTTTCATCGTGCTCAATCGAGCAGGTGGAATAGACGATGCGTCCGCCGGGCTTGAGACAAGCGACAGCGTTTTCGAGAATTTTACGCTGAGTGATGGCGATTTTCCCAATGTCGGGAGCCTGTAACCGCCAGCGGACATCCACGCGGCGACGGATCACCCCGGTGTTCGAGCACGGCACATCGAGCAAAATGGCATCGAAGCTACCGTGCCACTTGGCGGGTGCAGGCTGGGTCCAGTCATGGACTGCGATGGTGGCTTGGCCGGCGTGGAGGCGGTCGAGGTTTTCCTGGAGTCGAGGCAGGCGTTTCTCATTAGAATCCGAGCAGACCAGACCTGCGGCGGAGTTCAGCGCGGCGGCGATGAGAAATGCTTTTCCTCCCGGTGCGGCACAGGCGTCGAGGATGCGTTCGCCGGGCGCGGGCGCTAGCAGCTCGACCGAGTGACGAGTCGCCGGATCTTGGATATAGACTGAGCCAGATGCGAGCAGAGCCGATGGCAGCGAGCCTTCGAGCTGATAGAATCCCGGTGCGTTTTCGACCGCTTTACCGGGCAGGGATTCTGGAGTGGGGGCGAGGGGATTGACTCGGAAATAATTGATCGCTGGAAGGTTATTCCATTCCATCATCGAAATCGCATTGCGCGTCCCGAAGGCGGCACGCCAGCGGTTGTATAACCAGTCCGGGTGCGAGTGGATGACCGGTTGAGGGACGTCATCCAGATCTTCCAGGAGTCGCTTGCGGGACAGCACTGCCCGGCGGAGCACGGCATTGATTAAGCTACGGACGCTGGCTTTTCCCGCCTCGACAGTTTCATTCACTGCGGCGTGATCCGGCAGTCCGAGGATGAGTAATTGGCACAGCCCGACGCGTAAGATGTCGCGAGTTTCCGGGTCTAACTTACCATCGCGGAGTTTGCCAATCCAGTGATCTAACATCCGCCTGTGCCTCAGCACACCGAAGAGAATCGCCTGAAGCAGCCCACGATCCGATGAGGAAAGTTTCCGGCGCTGTGCGTGGCGTTCGATCAGAGTTTCGGCGTAGTCGTGGCCTTTTGCCCAAGCTCGGAGGGCGGAGACAGCAGCTTGGCGGACGTGGAAATTTTTAGCGGGCATGAATAGTGGTTGCGGGTATCACTATTTCGCGGTTGGGATAAATGATAGCAAAATCAGGTAGCTTTCTTGATCTCAGATAGATTTAAAACCCGCGCAGAAAAAAGGAATAATGAGTCGAGCCATCACTCACAATTTGGTAATTCAAATAGTCTCATGTTCTCACTCATCAAGTCCTACACCCACTGGCTTCACGGAAAATGGCCTGCTGGCAGCGTGGAGAAGGCTCCCAGTGCCAACGACGATGGCACT
>JANORE010000335.1:0-3850 GCA_031415155.1 Akkermansiaceae bacterium
TGCTATAGCCGGCGGCGACGAGTTCGAGAACGGCCAACTCGCGGGTGGAGAGATTTTCCTGTTGCCGCCGTTCGGCGAGTTTTCCGGCGAGGCCAGCGGAGAAATAGGGCTTGCCGACCGCTACTTCACGAATGGCACTCATGACTTCAGCGACTTTGGCGGCTTTGCTAACATAGGCTGAAGCTCCGGCCTCCGTCGCCCGCAAGATACTTTCGGAGTTCTCGAAGATGGAAAGCAGGATCACCCGAGCGTCGGGAAAATCGGCGCGAATCTCGGCGATGACTTCGTCGCCATTTCGATCCGGTAATTTGAAGTCCATGATCACCACGTCCGGGCGGAGATTTCGATAGAGTGAGATGGCTTCATCACCATTCTCAGCCTCACCGACGAGGCTCATGTCGGAATTCCGTTGGATGGCTTCGGATAGGGCGAAACGGACCATTGCGTGATCATCGACGATCAGGATGCGGATAGGAGACTTCATGGGTTGTTAGAATTTGCGTTCCCGTGGGAGAGCCTCGGGAGATGAGTAGGGCAGATGCACGCGGATTTTCGTTCCGATACCTGGGTTTGAGATCAGGGAAAACTGGGCTTGAATTTTGTTGGCGCGCTCGCGCATGCCTGTGAGGCCGAAATGCCCGGCGGGTGGAGCTTTGCTTGAATCGAAACCGCTGCCGTTGTCTTCCATCTCAAGTGTGACGCCTTCGGAAGTATGACTCAGAAGGCAACGAATCCCAGAGGGCTTGCCGTGACGCAAGGCGTTGTTCAGTGACTCGCGGGCGATTCGAAGGAGCTGGTTCTGCGTGGTAGAGCGGAGCGGGCGCGGCGTGCCTTCCACCGCAAAGTCTAAGGCGGTAATGGTTTCCCCTACTTGGTCGCTCAAAGCTGCCTGCATTGCCTCGGGTAGATCCCTTGCAAGCAGGTCGGGATTGCGAAGGTCGCTCACGGAAGCACGAGCTTCGAGGCGGCAGTGTTGCAACATCCGATGAACCAATGTGAGGCTTCGATAGGCGCGTCCGTTTTCCTCGCCGACTTCTTCAGTTGCATTTTCAAGCTGCATCGAGAGGCCGGTGAGATCCTGCTCCAGGGTGTCGTGGAGTTCCCGGGCGATCCGCTGCCTCTCGTCTTTTACGACGCCGCGTTCGATCTGCTGGGTGATGATTTCCCGCTGAGCAGCCACTCGTCGGCGAAGGAGGGCCGTCCAGACGAAGAATGCCAGGATGACGGCGACAGACATGCCCAAAGCCATGAGAACGCGGTTCAACGTCAACCACGGAGCCGTCCGCAACAACACGATCGCGTGGGGTCCGGCAAGATGAATGCGGAATCCATCCGCCCATTCGGTCCTGGGCATGGGATGAGTGGTGGTCACTTCGTAAATCCCCGTCAGCTTCACTACATCCTTTGGCTTCAGTTCTACTTTGGAGCTGATGGAGTAGGGCAGCCACGTTTCGAAATAGTGGTCACCGGAGCGGCATTGGAGCACCGTTTCCTGAGGCCCTTCGAGCTTGGCAAGAAACTCACAATCGATCTCAACCCGTTCGTTCTGGAGATTTGGGCGAATCCCCAAGTTCGGATCAAGGCGTATGGGAGCGGGCAGCTCGCCCTTGCCGATCATCCTGACCTTTGAGGCCCTCAGCATGGGGCGGAAGGGGGCGACGGCGGCGAACCCTTCCACCTCCACTTGGCTCCCAAGCGGATGAACTGCATTTCCACCGGCATGGACAAAGGCGCTTGCGGTTTCGTCACGGAGATAGAAGCCACCCGCCGTCTGCTGCATCACCATTCCAGTGACTCGCGTGATTTCATTTGGAGCGTTGTCATTTCGAAGCAAGGTCGCGATTTTTTTTGCGGGAGGAGGGACTTCCGGGAGCTTGGTTTCCGTCAGGATGATGTGATCGAAGGACGGAATGAAGAAATGCCGACCGGTCATCTGGATGCTTTGATTGAACACGGTGCCGACGATTCCCCTCAATTTTACCCGGCGCTGCATCACTGCCGCCACGCGCTCTGCGGCACCTGCCTGCATCGGCACGTCCGCTTTGAAAGTGTTGCCGTCGATGTCCACCACCAGCGTGAAAGCCAGCCCGCCTTCTTCCGTTCCGATTACGACCGCCTCGATTTCGATCCATTGAGAATCCAGCAAGGGTGAAAACAAATCTCTCCCAGTCACATGACGTGGTTCCGGGAGAGTCCCATGTCCTAACACCACCGCTTTCGCTTCGGCGATGTTCGGGAAATAGGAGCCCGATTCCGTCCTGCCCGTGGCGCGGACCTTGGAGCCTGATTTCAGGTTCTGTGGAAATGGAGTCTTCGCCCCAAACCAGCAACTGTCCGTTCCGTCATGAACGATGATGCCCGGGTCCTTTGGATCTGCGAAAATGACCGTGCCTTCGATTTCCACCGGCACACCCTTTGCAGCTTCCTCATGCGGCATTGCTCTGACTGCAGCAAGTGTCCGCAGGGGAAGCTCCTCGGCATGGGCCGCTAAAATCAGAGCCAGAAGGGCAGGTAGGATTTTCAACACGGAGAATCGTTATCACGAAACTGGGGCGGAAGGAAATGGCCATTTGGCCATGTGGACAGGAATCGCCGTAGCGACCATACTAGTTTCAACTTGTTAATGCACTCTCCCATCCCTGACGTGAAATCCCTTATTCTCTCACTCGCCTTCACCGCGACCTTTACCGCCTGTCTCGCCCAGAATTCCACTGCCGCGCCGCGTGAATCCATTCCCTTCACCGAGGTGAAAGCCGGCGGGGAACTCCACACCCGCATCGGGAAAAACTTCGAGCGCCTGCACGCGGAACGCTATCAGATCGACCAGCTATTCACCAAATCCCACGATCCGAAATGGCCGGGCGATATGGAAGGCCGAGTCACTCTCGGGCTAGTGCTCGATGCCCAGGCACTCGGCATCGACGAACCGGGGATCGACGAGTTGTTCGCGGAGTTTCCCGAGCACTACAACCAAGACGGCTACTTCGGCCCGATCTATTTCCCCGATCAGATCGACGAGCAGCAACTCTCCAGTCACGGCTGGGTGCTCCGCGCACTCTGCGAGTATTGGCTATGGAAAAAGAAACCGGAGACTAAGGCGCAAATCCAGCGGATGACGGAAACACTTATCCTGCCCACCCTAGGCCTGCACCACGAATACCCGCTCGACCCCGGTGAACGCAAGCAGACGGGTGAAGCCTCGGGCACGCACGTCGCCACCTCCGGCAAGTGGCGGCTATCCTCGGACATCGGCTGCGATTTCATCTTCTTCGACGGTGTGGTCCAGGCATACGCCATCACCCGCGACGAGCGTATCGTTCCTGTTATCGAAGAGTTGGTCGCATTGTTCAACCGAATGGACATCCTCGCCATCCAGGCGCAGACACACGCGACGCTCTCCGGCACCCGCGCGATGATCCGCTGGTATGAGTTGTGCGGAAAAAAGCCAGTCCTCGATCGCGCGGAGCAGGTCTTCAAAATCTATCTAAAAGACGGCTGCAGTGAGAATTTTGAAAACTATAACTGGTTCGGTCGCCCGGACTGGACGGAGCCCTGTGCGATCATCGATTCCTACCTCGTCGCCTGCCAACTCTGGCAACACACCGGCAAGCCCGAGTATTTTGAAGCCGCCCAAGGCATCTACTTCAACGGAATTTCCGCGACCCAAAGATCAAACGGTGGATTCGGCCTCAACAATTGCTCAGGTGCCCATCATACGCACGTTGTCACCAATACCGACGAAGCCCACTGGTGCTGCACCATGCGCGGTGGTGAGGGTCTATCAGCCGCAGCCCGTTATTGCGCTTTCACCGATAAGGACAGCCTCTGGCTCGCCACCTTCATGGACAAC
>JANORE010000336.1:0-4588 GCA_031415155.1 Akkermansiaceae bacterium
CGTGGATGCTCCAGAGGCGAGCAGTCGCCGGAGTCCTTCCTTGATGAGTTCAAATCGTTCTGCCTGCTCAGGAGTCATCGGCGATTTTTGGGATCTGACTCGATCAATCCGGCGCTGGAGGCGAAGCCGCTCCTGCTCGAACGGATTCTCCGTTGCTTGGGCGACGACCATGGCTTCGTAGGCGTAGCGTAGCGGCATGATCGTAGCCGGGACCGGGATGCCTCCTCGATCTCGAATTTTACTCGAATCATCAAATAGCCCGTGATTCATCTCGCGGTAAGGCACCAGTGCGCCCGCAAGTAGCATCTGCGGAACTAACAATAGCGGGACAGTCGTCAGGGCGGCGCGCTCGGATTTCACCAGCGAGGAAATGACCAGTGCCATGGCGGTGCCAGTCCAAGCCGTGAGAGTCATCCACGGCCATAGGGTCATCAACATCCCGTCGATTTCCAGAAAGTAATTTCCGACGATGATATAGATCAGACACTGGAATGCAGCGACCAATCCAAGGGCTACAAATTTCGCGATCACATACGATCCCGCGCCCGGTTGGCAATTTCTTTCCCTCCGTAAAATGGGACGGTCTCGTAAAACCTCAGTCGCCGAGTTCGTCAGGCCAAGAAACATGGCAACCGTAACACTCAGAAATAGATAAGCTGGGATATGTAAAGCGGTTGCAAATTGATACGATCCCTCAGGGGAAGATCGCAGCGTGATGGCAATCAATGCGGCTAACAGCGGCGCTTCCAAACAGGCGCTGTAGATCGTCCCTCGATTTCTAAATTTAGAAAGTAACGACCGCAAAAAATGCGTCATGAAAATCGCAAGCACCGCCCGCAATCTGCGGACTGGCTTTGGCGGAACGGGTAGTTGGACCGTCTCTGCCAGCTCGCCCAAGCGGCTCACCGGACTGGATCCATGTTGGAGCGACTGCATCAAGTCCAAGCTCTCGAAGCGTTCTTGCCAGAACGATGGTGGGAAACGCCGTGCGGCTCCGGTATTCGATCCACCCCCGATCGAACTCAGTGGCGTTTCTAACACATCGAAAACAAAGTCTGCACCCAGCGGTGACTTGGCCGTGACGGATGGATGGGAAATGGCCAATTCCTCACAGGCATCGCGAAAATAACCCACCATCGCTGCCGGAGTTCCGAAGTATGCCAGACGTCCTCCGCTATCGAGCAATAGAACCTTATCAAATAGCCGCAGCACCAAGGCTCCGGGACGATGCAAGGAGGCGATGACGATTTTCTCACGAGCCAGAGACCGCAGCGTTTCCGCAACGTGTTCCGAGTCTTTGGATGAAAGCCCAGAAATCGGTTCATCGAACAAGAAAACCTCGGCGCGGCTGCCGAGATCGACGCCGAGATTCAAGCGGCTTCGTTCACCACCGGAGATCATTTTATCTCCCGGTGAGCCTACTTTACGATGGGCGATCGACTGCAAGCCAAGCTCGGCTAGCATACTGTCCACCCGGCGCTCGTGCTCGGCCAAAGAGAGCGCCGGGCGGCGAATCGTCACCGCATGGCGTAAGTGTTCACGCACGGTCAGTTGCGGATTGAGCGCCTCCTCTTGCGGCATGTGAGCAATGAATGGGACGAGCCGTTCGCGCCGTTCATATAGCGAGATTCCGTTCAGCTTTACCTTGCCACGACTCGGTTCGCGCTGGCCTGATAAAACGGAAAGAAGAGTGCTTTTCCCACTTCCACTCGGCCCGATGATACAGAGCATTTCTCCCCGTTTTACCTCGAAGTTGATGTGATCCAGGGCGCGTGAATCTTTGCCGAAATCATGGAGTAAATCTTCGATCTGCAACGACTCAATCAAGGTCCGTTCCTCGTCTAAAAATCCTTCGCTGAAGCGACAGCGTACCGACTGACTGCCGGAAAGCCGGATCAGCGAGCCATCCCGCAGAGTCGCGGTGTGCCGCACCGGCACGCCATCCACAAGGATCGGCCCATGGCCTTCTCTCACAAGGAGTTCGCCTTCCGCTCTTTGAGCATCGTAACGAATAAAAAGAACCGCCTTTGGAGCGAGCTTGGAACCTAAGAGTAAGTCTCCCGGTGAAAGTTCTGCGGCGTCATTCGAAACCAGATATTCTTGTCGGTCACCAGCCAGGCGGAAACGTCGTCCAGACTGGGTCGCTTTGCGCCGCAGGTCGTTCATCGAGAGGCTAAATCCCGAGGCATCTCCAAGCCGTTCGTGATTTTTACAGACGACGATTTCGCCTTTTTTCAAAGGTCCATGGCTCGCCGCATAAAGCTCGGTGTCTTGCAATGCTTGGACCTCGGCGAGGAGGCCGAAGTTGACGCGCAAGACGCTGTGTCGGCTTTTCGTCCGTTCCGCAGTTGGCCCGGCATCGCCCGCTGCCAGATAGATCGCCGGAGTATTTCCTGTGCGTTTTACATCCAGGAAAAACATCAAGTCCTCATGGCTCAATGTCCAGCCTGGCACCACCAAGGGCTGGCGTTCTCGCATTCTCAAAAACGAACCGGTTTCGACAGAGCGTCCACGAATCCATAACGGAGCGAGGCCCGTATTTCTCACCAAAATCAAATCTCCAGCTCGATAAACTCGGAACTCGTGATCGCTTGCAGCGGGTGGCAGTGAAACGTCTGCACCGTCCGCACCGAAAATCAGTTTTTCAAAAGGTAAATCGGCGTCACTGACTTCTCCTGCGTCACCGCGCATTTCCCGAGAAATCGCCGCGCCATAATCGGGCCGCCCCAGACGCCGCATGAATACCTCGAAGCTGGTCCTATTTCGCTCCGAGCGACCTGCGGCATCGACCAAAGTAAAAAGTTGCAAGCCAAATGCCAGTTTCCCCATGTCGTCGAAACTATCTTTCAACTCAGCAGCCAGGTTTTGCAGGGGCTGAGGATTTCGCACCGCCTTCTGCAATCGCTTTCCCAGCCAACCGTGGTCCACTTCTGGAAACGCGCTCCGCAACATGTCCAAAATCAAGTCCGCCTCGAATGCGCTCAACTCGTCATCCAAAGTCGCAAAAGCCGCGAAGGCATCGACGAGAACTCCCACTTGTGCATCGGTTCCAGGCCGAAATGCGCGGATCCGTCCGACGCCGGGAATCGCCTGTAACCAACGCAGAATTCGTAGCCTTTGATGAGGGCTTTGCGATTGATCTTTCGGAGCGATGGGTGGTTCCACAGAGGTTTTCTAGGCAGACACTTCACACACTCGCAAGACTCGTGCAAAAAGGGGTTTGCTTTTTCTTGCGCTAGGGTATTCTCACCCAGCCCCTGACTCAACCGCGTTTGGGGATTTTATTGCCAGCCATGTCCGATTCACCGAATTCTACTCCGCCCTCGAACACTCCCAACCGTCCTCCCGGCGATGCCAATGGTTTCAATTGGCGTGTCGTCGGCCTCATGAGCGTGGCGGCAGTGATTCTTGGCGTTGCCTATTTTACAAATCCTCTGGTCAGCCGGGCGACGAAGCAAATGACGTATTCGCAATTCCAACAGGCTTGGGATCAACAACGAATTTTACTCGATCATCCGAAGCAACCGCTGAAGATCATCACCACAGATACTTCTGCGGATGCAACGATCAGCGGCTGGATCACCCCCGAAATTGAAACTCCCAAGACAGATGTTCCGAAGAAGGACTTCCGGGTCTTAGTCAATTTCGCTCTTCAGCGCGAAGAACTCACTCAACTCTTGGGTGATAACATCCGCTTCCAACAAATCACCGTAGCGGATGAGTCGCCGGAAACGGAAACCATCTCGATTGCAGAGCTTCGCAAGTCGATTGCCCTGAAGTTGGTCGAGGTCAATGATCCCACCAATTCGCTTCGAGTCCTCACCACGGCTGGCTCGGATGATGCGGTCATCGTCGGCACCCGCAAAATCGTCGCTAGTGTCCCATTGGAGACGGATGCCGAGGGCAAAGTAT
Organism: Akkermansiaceae bacterium; assembly: GCA_031415155.1. GTDB lineage: Bacteria > Verrucomicrobiota > Verrucomicrobiia > Verrucomicrobiales > Akkermansiaceae > Luteolibacter. The sequence goes on from JANORE010000336.1 coordinate 3,913, forward strand.
CGAAAGCCGTGCAGTTTTCAGTGCCAGTTTCCATGCACATCCAAGGTGACGACTTGAATAAGCTGGTAAAGGACAAGGCGATTTATGAGCGGAATAAGGATTACCTTGCCAGTGCGCTATTATCCTTTTTGCCATTCTTGTTGATCGGAGTGGTTCTATTTTTCCTCTTTCGTCAGCAAATGAAATCAGCCGGACGAGGCGCGATGTCATTTGGGAAAAGCAAAGCACGTCTGCTCACCATGGATCGCAACAAAGTGACTTTTAAAGACGTTGCTGGCATCCAAGAAGCGAAGGAAGAACTCTGTGAAATCGTCGATTTCCTCCGTGATCCGAAAAAATTTCAAAAACTCGGTGGCTCCATTCCGAAAGGTGTCCTGATGGTGGGTTCACCTGGAACCGGGAAAACATTGTTGGCCCGCGCAATCGCAGGTGAGGCCGATGTCCCGTTTTTCTCGATCTCTGGCTCGGACTTCGTCGAAATGTTTGTCGGCGTCGGCGCGTCCCGTGTCCGCGATATGTTCGAACAAGGTCGTAAACACGCGCCTTGTTTGATTTTCATTGATGAAATCGATGCTGTCGGACGCCATCGTGGCCACGGCATGGGCGGCGGTCACGATGAGCGCGAACAAACGCTCAACCAGCTCCTCGTCGAGATGGACGGCTTCGACACCCAAGA
>JANORE010000337.1:0-2834 GCA_031415155.1 Akkermansiaceae bacterium
CCTGCTAGACGCCCGAGAAACAGAATTCGCGAGCCTCCGTAACGGAGTAAACTGCTGACTGGAGAGCCGGATGCGGGAGATCCGCACGTCCGGTTCGGAGGGGGGAGCGGGGCGAAAGCCCCGTTCCTACCTCTATTCGCACGTTGCCCTGTTAGGGCAATCCATTGAGCGACGGCATCATTTCCACAAATCATCATGCGTGGCAGTATATAAGGGAAAGGTGAAATGCATCTGCATCGACCCACCTTTACAATACCGGCAATGAAGGATGGGCCTACAATGACAACGTGAACAGCCCGGCGATTAAGAAATGGCTCGGGGAAACTGTGGGGAAAGAAGACGAAACGCCAGATCGGCATGATCGGTTGCTCTACTCAGGGAGTTTCTAGCTGAAGACGGCGCAATTATCGTGAGTATCGACCATAACGAATCCGCATTCTTACGTCTGATGATGGACGAGATTTTTGGAGCTTCTTGTTTTGTCGCTGAATTAATCTGGAAAAGTCGTCAGCATTTAGACAGCCGTTCAAAAAACTGCAAGTCATCGAGGAAATCACCGCCCGCCACGAAGGCATCTCCCAGACCGTGGTCTTTGGCACGTCCCAACGGCTTTCCCCAGCCCGGCTCAAGCGCGGTAGCATCACCTTCAAACAAACGCCGTATGCGATTCTGACGAAGTGAGAGAAAACGCACCCATGAGCCAAGCACCCACCGCCGAGCGATTTGACGACATCACCATTTTCACGACGGAAGACGTGAGCCTGCATTTGAAAAACTTCATCTCTGAACGGGAACTGGAGGAAATGGCCGTTGCCGAGGAATTCTCGGCAACGGCGGGCGATGGGAAAAACTATCGGATGAAATTTTACAGTCTGGAGGCCATCGCTCAATGGATAGCTCTAACGGGGCAATCAAGCCCAACGTTTGTCACAAATCATCATCGGTGAGAGTCTATGAAAGCAAACAAGACACCTGAATGGGTAGAACAAGCCGATGCCGCATTGAAACGCGCTGCCCAACGGGCGCGTGAACTTGCCGCAAGCACGGGCACTTCCCTGCATGTGATGCGTGAGGGCAAGATCGTGAAAATACAGCCTTCCAAGCCAGCAAAACCCTAGGCTGCAACTACCTTCTACACCCATGAGCGACCGCTACGGCCACAAGGATTATAAAAACGCCACCCTCGGCTCGCTGCGGGAGTATTGGCGCAAGTGCCGGATCAGCGGTAACCCGGAGACGGCCTTCATCGAGGCGACTTCCGAACTCCACGGGATAGCGCATCCCTATAACAAAATTGGTGCGCTCGGTAATGGCACGGAACAGCCGCCGGATATGCATTCGCCTGTCTCCGCGTGCCCACCGGTGGCGGGAAAACTGTCATCGGCGCGCGGGCGGTGCGGGTTTTTAAAGACGAGCTAGTGGATGAGAATCAGCCACTGGTCCTCTGGTTGGTGCCCAGCGAGGCGATCAAATCCCAGGCGGTGAACCTCATGAAAAATCTCTCCAGCGAGCTGCGGCGTGTGCAGCAAGCTGAGCTTGCAGACCCTGGAGCGGTTCCAGCCACGGGCCATCGTGGAGCTGACCGCGACTCCCATCACGGATCACAAGGAGTCCGAGTCGGTGGCGGCTACCATTTCATTTGCGACCCGAACGCCTACCCGGCCCGGTGGATTTGCAAACGCAGTGGAGATTTCACCAAGCACTACTACGAGAATGTCGGCGAATTGGAAACCGAGACCACCAAGGGCAATACCCCGGAAGAGTTTCTTTGCGCCCAATACCTCGACGAGCAACCGGAAGTCGAATGGTGGGTCCGCAATCTCGACAGGCAGCCCGTGCATTCGTTCTGGCTCCAGACCAGCAGTGATCGCTTCTTTCCTCGCTCTAACACAGGCTACCACGTCGCAGTTCCTAACTGCTCGAAATTTTCTAATCAGAAGATTTTTGGGAAACGTTTCGATTTAGTAAATAACAGCGAGTCAGACTGCTAAACAGGGGGGAGGCGGAGGAGGGAATCGAACCCTCGAATGACGGTTTTGCAAACCATTGCCTTACCACTTGGCTACTCCGCCATTCGAATGGCGTGGAACCGATGAATTATGATGGATGGGAAAGGGTGTCAATACTTGGATTTTATTTCTCCACGCCCTTTACTTTCTCATCGGCTCGGAACTCCATTCGGAAAATCACCGAGTTACTCAGACTTTGCAGATTTCTTGGCCCCTTGACCGCCCCAATTTTGTTCAGCGTGAAAAGGATGCTTGGATGTTGATAGATCGTTCATGCGATGACCCGTAGTCACGCCTTTCTCCTCTGTCGTGTTTCGCTGAGCGACGATATTGCGATTCGCAAGGCTCAGTGTAGTGCTCACGAACCACCGGGCGGTATTGCTGGCGGACTCTACGGACTTCCCAGATTTCATGGCCGCACTCATCGTAGCCGACGAAGTAGCGTTCGCAGTAAATCGGTGTACCGCATGATTGATAGCCGCTGATGTAGATTCGGCTTTTGTGGCCACGTGCTTCGGCTTGTGGTGTTGCTGCGAGCAGGGTGAAGGCAGCGATGGCGAATGTAGTAACGATGGTTTTCATAGGATATGATTTTTTCTGAGACGCTAATTCCGACGAGGTCGCTCAACATTTATTCGAGACGAAACGGATCTTATTTCTGCAAATCGGCGGTCGAATTTCTACATTTCTAATCATCCTTAAGATCAGCACGTTGCATTTGGGGGATTGTGTGATTTCGTGTTCACAATCCATACGTTACGCTTCAAGTTGCCATTTGTTAAGGCTTCTTCAAATTTGTCGTGTCGCGTGAAACCGAGTAGATCG
>JANORE010000338.1:0-2520 GCA_031415155.1 Akkermansiaceae bacterium
CTTCAGCCACCCGAACAACGCCGCCCCAAGCACCTTGCTGACCGGGCCGGAGAAGCTGAGGAAGATGCGGATTTTTGGGGTAGTTGCCATGACCCCAAGGACGCACGATCAAGGAGGCGTTGCGAAGGGGTTGATCAGAACGAGTCCCACGATGTGTTCGAAATCGCTCTCGTTTCGCGTGACCAGCGGCACGCCGTATTCGAGGGCGGTGGCAGCAATGAGGGAGTCTCCCAGGCTCATTTTCTTCAACCTTCGAAAGCGAGATCGCCCGAATGATGATTTCATCGTCCAGCGGCACCTCTACAGACGAAGCGATGATAGCTTCCAAACTATCTTGCCGCTCTTGGGGCAACGAGCCAAACCTAGGGAAGCCGAGAACTTCAACGCGTGTCACGCTGGAGATGAGCGCATCCGGTCGCTGAACCAGCGGCAGGCAAAGCGTATCGCCAGGCTCCGCAGCATAGATGAGAATGTTGCTGTCGCACACCATCGCTCACTCCCTCCCGGGTAACGGGCTGTCGTCTCTCATTTCACGTTGCCACGCCAGCGGGTCAGGAATCATGTCTCTCAAGCCACCCTGCGCGCGCAGCCCGTCAAACGCAGCTGCCCGTCTAGCGAGCATCTCGGGTGCAGCGGCCGGTATCTGCCGTTTGGTCTTGGCTCCACTGATCTCCACTGCCGTGAGGGTCATCACCGCATGAGCGCGCCCCGGCCTGAGCCAGGCAGGCAGCGGTGAAAGCAGCTTCACGCTTCCATCGGCAGAGATTTCGATATCGGTCTCCAAAATATTCATGTTCAGAGCTTCGTTTATCCATCGCCGCCTGGCAAGCGATCACTAATGCCGTTTGACAGTCTCCCGCAGCACCGCCGCCCCGGCCTCGAAGTGAATCCACCCCGCACCCAGATTCTCGCGGGTAAGGCAGGCGATGCAGACATCCGAATTCCGCAGCGCCTTGAGAAGCTGCGGATTCCAACTGCTCGCGGAAATGTCGCTGTCCGACATGAAGGGCACGAACGAAGGGGAAAGCTGCTTCAGCCACCCGAACAACGCCACCCCAAGCACCTTGCTGACCGGGCCGGAGAAGCTCAGGAAAATGCGGAGTTTTGGGGGTGGTAGGCCTGGCTCCATTCAGGATCGCTATGAAACCATTCATTGAAAAAATCCTGAAAGCCTTCCAGAATCTGGCACACATGCCCATCACCATCCACCACCTATCCAACCAAGACCGGTGCGATGACGTGTTCGCCCTCTATCGCAAAGATGCGGGCACCCTCGGCTTCATGCCACGCGTTGCATTTGAGGAAGGCATCGCCAAGGGCACTCTCCTTGTCGCCACGGACGAACACGATGAAATCCTCGGCTATCTCCTCTATCGCGTGGCGCGCGGTGTGGCATCCATCGCCCACCTTTGCGTGGCCACGGCAGCTCGCGGCGGCGGAATCGGAAAATCTCTGGTAGATGAACTCAAACGCCTCACCAGCCACCTCGACGGCATCAAACTCAAATGCCGCCGCGACTTCGATGCCCACCGCCAGTGGCCAAAGTGGGGATCCATCGCACGGGACAAATCCATTGGGCGAGGCGCGGACAATGCCGAACTCGTCATCTGGCACTTGGACCACCATCCCGTCGATCTCCTATCCTCTCTCCCACTCCAGAAAACCCTCGTCGCCATCGACGCCAATATCTTCTTCGACCTCTTCTGGCCAGACCGCCCCAAACGGGAAATCTCTGGCGCACTCCTTGGACCATGGATCGACGACATCGTCGAACTCGGCCTCACCTCCGAAATCTTCAATGACATCGACCGCTGCAAGGACCCCGTCCTCCGAGACACCAGCAAATCCAAAGCCACGAACAGCAAGCTTGAATATTTGCTTAAACTTCTCTTCTTCGTTACTTTCTGCCATACGGTTTCCTGGCTTGATGAGCCATAATTTGCTTCAACATTATGCGGTGGGCTGGAATCCTTTTCAAAGCCATGTCAGATCGAATTGGATTTTCTCGCGGGACAGCATGGTGAAAGTCCTCTCGCAGCGAATGCCCAGTGCCCTGCAAACGGTTGGAATTTTTACCTTCTTCTTCTCGCCTTCGACATGCACTTCATGTGTCACGATGGTGACATCCTTGTGAGCCAAGGCATACGCGATCAACTGAGGGTCGGCACGGGCGAGGAAATCGCGTTTTGCCTGTTCTTTGAAATCTCCGTTTTGCACCCATGCGACGACATCGGCGATTTTACCCACGGCCTTTTGATCCATTGGCAGGAAAAATTTCGACGCTTTCTCGACCTTGTTTGCCCATGCAGTTAGCTCGTCCTCGCCATCCCGCAACTCTTCCAGAACTGGCGCGATGCTGTGTACATCACCCAGCAGATTCGCCGCTTCGATCCAGTTCCAATAACCCGGGCAGATGTCGAATGCGTAGTATTCGTTCTTGGCCTGGATCAGCGTGTTGGTATCGAGCAGGTAGGGCATCAGGGGGAGAATTTGAGTTCCGTGGCGAATTTCTTGAAGGTA
>JANORE010000339.1:0-4850 GCA_031415155.1 Akkermansiaceae bacterium
GTCTGGCGTTTACGAACGAGGGTCGCAGAGGAGCCTTCGACGAGAATTTCTGCTGGCAACGGACGCGAATTATAATTTGAAGCCATCACGAAACCGTAAGCACCTGCAGACATGAGGGCGACGTGATCTCCGGGTTGGAAATCTGGTAATTCGCGATCTTGGCAGAAGAAATCACCACTCTCACAAATCGGTCCGACGACATCGACTTTATTTCGCTCGCTGTTGGCGGGCTCGGTGAGCGGCACGATTTCATGGTGGCCTTCGTAAAGTGCTGGGCGGATGAGATCGTTCATCCCCGCATCGACGATTTTGAAAGTCTTCGCAGAACCTTTTTTCTCGTAGAGGCATTTCGTGAGAAGGACGCCTGCATTACCGACGATGTATCGTCCCGGCTCTAACAAGATTTTCAATCCAAGATCTTTAAGGCGTGGCACGAGCTCTTTCCCGTAAAGCTCGATGGTGAGTGGACGTTCGCCATCCGCTTGATTTTCCCACCAATCGATCGAGCCGGATTCCAGTGAGTCCTTGTAAATAATGCCGATACCACCGCCGATGGACCAGAACTCGATGCCGTGGCGCTGCTTGAGCTCGGTGACTAACGGGATCACTTTTTCCACCGCCTCAATGAATGGAGCAATGGAAGTAAGCTGCGAGCCGATGTGCATTTGGAGGCCGCGCAACTTGATGTTTTTCAGCTCTTTAGAAGCACGCTCGTAGAGATCAGAAATCGCGCCGAAGTCGACGCCGAATTTGTTCTCGGACTTTCCGGTGGAAATGTATTTGTGAGTTTTTGCATCCACATTTGGATTCACCCGGACTGCTGCCGGAGCGATCATTCCCAGCTCGCCCGCAACTTCATTTAAATAGCGAAGTTCTTCCTCACTCTCCACATTGAAGGAGTAAATCCCTTGTTCGAGTGCGTAGATGATTTCATCGCGAGTTTTCCCAACTCCAGCGAAAGTGCAGTGTGCTGGATCACCACCCGCCTTGATCACGCGGAAAAGTTCTCCGCCGGAAACGATGTCGAAGCCAGCTCCGTGAGTGGCTAACAATCGGAGGACGGAAAGGTTAGAATTCGCCTTAACGGCGTAGGCCACTTCGTGATCGATATCGCCGAGCGCAGCATCCAGACGCGTGTAGTGATCGATAATAGTGCCTGCGGAATAGACGTAAAGGGGAGTGCCATACTCGGCAGCGAGTGTTGAGAGATCGACGTCTTCGCAGAATAAAGAACCGTTTTTATAAGAGAAACTATGCATCGAGAGGAAAAAATATGAGTGAAATCGGGTTTGGTAAAGACGGAAGTCAATTGGCTGTAACGATTCGCTTCCTCTGACAGAGGCCAGTGCTGCTGTTTACAAGAACCCAAACAACGATCCCAATGGGCGTTGGAGGGGGATTTAGCAAACGCGGATGACCTCTAGTTTTAACAGGCAGCCGAGTTTTTCGATCTTATCGGCGAGGTGCCCCACGCCGACGGCGCAATGGTGGGCGGGGCCTGCGGAGTTCCAGAGGTTGACAAATCCGCGCGCCCCGCAGGGGAAGCGGTAGCGGCTGTTGGTATTGCCGATTTCGAGAATCGGGCCAGCGACAGACTCGCCCTGAGCGCAGAGTAGGGCGAGCTTGCCGCCAGGCCGCTCAATGACGGAGAGCAGCGTGACAGGACCGTGTTTGACGGCCATTTCCACCGAGACCCCGCGCCCGACCTTGCCATGATAGACATCGAGTGGCCGGACTTTAATTTTCCCTTCCGCAATGGCGATGTGGCCAGGTCCGTCGTGGCCCATGAGCACCACATCGTCGGTGAAATCCATGGCGTAGTATTCGGTAAATGATCCGCCAGCCCCGAACAGATCCATGATCTTCATGGCTTGGACGTTCTTTACCTCGTATTCGCCAGCGACAGGGATGCCGCGGCCGGTGAGTTGGGAAGTGCCGAGGATGATTGAGGCGATGGCAGCTTCGCATTCACCCATACCGGTACCTTTATGGAAATAGGCCAGAGACCCTAACCGGTAATCCGCCACCAGTCGGTCAAGCGCCACTGCTGTGCGCGCGGCCTCTGCCAGATCGTCTGCCGGGCAATCGGCCTGGACGGCGAAAACTTGGTGAAATTCCGCAACGCGTGCCTCGATCTCAGAGGGTGTCACTTCGCGGCGGCGGGCGGCTAACTCTTCCACCTCGAGCATCTCGATGTGCGTGCCGAAGGTGGCGCACTGCAGGGTCACGTCCGAGTAAATATCGAGCATTCCGCCGTAGTAGTGACCCATCAGTCCGAGGCGATTTCCATCCATGCCAGCGGCCACGCGAGCAGCATCCACCCAAGCGTCCACCTCATCCCAGCACTCTGGATCGTCGTCTAGCACGCCAGTGATTTGGTGAAAAGGAATCCCCGCGCGCTGGAAGACATTGGCAATTTCGGGAACCGGACACGCAGAGCAGTAGGCCAGCCAATCGCCAGTCATCTTCGTACGGTCTCCGAGCGCGTTGAAGCGCGCATAGTCGATCGCTGGCTCGGGCGTTAGATTGAGCACGATCACTGGCACTCCGGCACGCCTGACGACAGGCAGGACGGTGGAGGAAAGCGCGTAGGTGGTGACGTGGAGGAAAATGAGATCCACATCCGCCCGGCGGAGTTCCCGGCCCGCCTCGAATGCACGGTCCGGGTGATCGACCAAGCCGACATTGACGATTTCCACGCCCGGTCGCCCGAGTCTCGTGGCGACACGCTCGAGGTATCCTTCCAGCCGCTCCTTCAAGCCGGCAAACTGCGGCCAATAGGCATCTAGTCCGATGCCGAAGAGGCCGATGCGGACGGGAGTGCTGGCGGGATTAGACGCGCTGGGAGAGGACGGAGTGTTCATAAGAGCGGAGCGGGTCGAGCCATGAAAAGCCTGTGGGTACGTTACTGCGGAGGCAATGTTCGTCCCACACCAGGCCCCACGGCAGGGACTTGGCCTCTTCCATCAGCGCGAGGCGGCCAGTGAGGTCTCCGGAGGATTCCATTTCGCGGAGCTTCTCGATGGGGTCTAGCAAGGCGATGAGCAGTGCCTTGAGCGTACTGCGAGTGCCGATGACCCATGCTCCTACGCGGTTGATGCTGGCATCGAAGTAGTCCAGCCCGATGTGGGTGCGGCCTAGGAAATCTCCACGCACGAGTTCTAGCATCAATGCCGCAGTCGGGTCATCCAGCAGGACGACGTGATCGCTGTCCCAACGCACGCCGCGTGAGACATGCAGCAGGATTTCCGGCACGTATTGGAGGACTGAGGAGATCTTGTCTGCTAGGTTTTCCGTAGGGTGGAAATGACCGGCGTCCAGGCAGTAGAGAGTCTGGTTCTTGATGGCGTATCCGTAGTAAAACTCATGTGAGCCAGCCACGTAGGATTCTGAGCCAATGCCGAAGAGCTTCGACTCGACCGCGTCAAGGTGGTGAGCGGGGTCGATATTCTCGGCGAAAATAGCATCTAGCGAGGCATTTAGTCGGGCACGCGGACTCTTGCGATCTGCGGGGAGGTCCTTTGATCCGTCAGGGATCCAGACGTTGGTGACCGTGGGGGTTCCGAGTTGCCTGCCCATTTCCGCGCCGATGCGTCTGCACGCCTTGCCGTGCTCGATCCAAAACTCGCGGATGCCAGCGTCTGGATGGGTCAGGGTGAGTCCGTCGGCGGCTTTCGGGTGGGCGAAATAACTTGGATTAAAGTCTAGGCCCAGACCGCGGGACTTCGCCCAGTCGATCCAGCTTTGGAACTGGGTGACGGTGAGGGCGTCGCGGTCCACTTTACCCGAGGAAAAATCCGCGTAGCAGGCGTGGAGATTGAGGCGATGACTGCCGGGGATGAGGGCGAAGGCTTGGTCGAGGTCGGCGCGGAGTTCTTCGAGGGTGCGTGCCTTGCCAGGGTAGTTGCCAGTCACAGCGAGGCCACCGCCGAGTTCGCCACTGGTGGTTTCGAATCCACCGACATCATCGCCCTGCCAACAGTGAAGCGAGATGGGAGTGGTGGAGAGCTGCCGCAGGGCGGCTTCGGTATCCACACCGAGTGCGGCGTAGGTTTCGCGGGCGAGTGAGTATGACATAAAATGATAGATTATGGGGTGCCTTGAGTCTTCAGCCATGCTCCGACACCGATGACGATGGTTGAGAGAATCAGGATGGCCATTCCGCCCATGATTAAGCGGAGGGCCTTCTTGCTGGAACCCTTCCACTCGCGGAAAACCCAGCCCCACATGGTGCTGAAGATGATGATGCTGGCCATGTGCAAGGTCCATGAGGCAAACTCGAGCTTGCCCATCTGGGTGGAGCCCATGGAGTAGAAGAAGAATTGGAAATACCAGATGGTGCCTGCCAGAGCCGAGAACAGATAGTTTCCGAGCATCGGGATTTTCAAATCTGTGGCTGAAGAGGCAGCAGAAACCGCAGTGCCGCCATGTTCGCCACCGGGTGTCACGAGAGCGGCATGTTCCGGGCGGGCATGAGACGCTAGATATTGGTAACCGGTGCGGTTTTTCAGGTTGAGTAGCACACACCAGACGAAGTTGGTGGTAAATCCGCCGAGCATCACCACGATCAACTTCGGCAAACCGGACCAAATCACATCCGTCCCTGCTGCCACCGATGCTGCGGCGATCGGACTACCCGCAGTGAGGCCGAAGCTGAAACAGGCACTCATGACTCCAGAAAATGTGGCGACGAGGATGCCCTTTTTGAAATTGAACTCGGCGATGGTTTTGAGTTTTTCCGCAGCGGGCATTTCCTTCTCCTTGGTGGCTCCAGCGAGCGCAGCGATGTAGATGCCCAGCAGGCAGACGGCGACGCCCAACAATGTCACTTGGCCTGCCGCAGTGGATGC
>JANORE010000340.1:0-5627 GCA_031415155.1 Akkermansiaceae bacterium
CCTTCGCAGGCTCGAGAAATACCAAAAAATTGGACGGTTCAATTGCTGGCAAATCCATAATGTTTTTCCAGCGATCTCTCCCGGGGCATATACTTTGGCCGAAAAGCTAGAAATTCCAATCATTCACTATTTACATAACTACCGGATGGGTTGCGTGAATGGTTTTTGGTTCACTCAGGGCAAGGAATGCCAAAAATGCAGCATGGGTAGTTTTATTCATGGCGCCATGGGAAAATGCTGGAGAGGCAGCTATGCTCAGAGCGCGGCGATGGCTTTCCTACTTTCCAGTACCCGGCGGCGCGGGCTATTCGATCAAGTCCGCCGATGGGTGGCTATCAGCCATGCGCAAAAAGAAGCACATGTTCGTATGGGGATCGATGCAGATCGCATTGATGTGGTCCATCACTTTCTCGAGCATGATTCGACGGACCCGATACCTGTGTTTCCAGAGGATGGATATGCACTTTTCATCGGGCGGCTCTCACCCGAAAAAGGCGTTGAGCGTTTGTTGGATGCGTGGGCGCTTCTCGGAAGAAATCGTCGTCTCGTCATCGCAGGTGATGGTCCTGATTCTGAAAAATTACAAGAGAAGGCATCACGGTTGCAGCTTAAGAATGTCACATTTGCTGGGTTTGTGAAAAGAGCTGATCAAAAAGCTCTGTGGGCAGGTGCGGCTTTCTCAGTCGTTCCTTCGATATGGCAAGAACCATTCGGCATGGTTGTCTTGGAGGCTTGGGCACAAGCACGTCCGGTGGTCGCACATCGAATCGGCGGACTCCCAGAGCTGATATCTGATAGAGTCAATGGTTTCTTGGCAGATCCTAGCGATGTTACTGATCTAGCATCGGTGCTAGAGACGAGTTTTGAGGCAGGTTATCATCTGAGAGAGATGGGTAGAAATGGACTAGATACTTTAATTAACCAACATAATAAATCGATCTGGCTTCAAAATATTGAACAGGTATATCGCAATGCAAAGCTTCTATAAAATACAGCATCGGGAACCTAGTAATAAAATACTAACTCACAGACTAAAAGTGATTTATCCAGCAATCATGCTGGTTCTAAGTATCATTATTGATTATAGTCGAGTCTTGGACTTCTCAGTAGTTCCATTAATTTGTGTTTTATCATTGATATTATTTTCTCTTTTTTTACCGAGCCGCCAGCTTATCATCTGGGCTTTCATCTATATTTTAGTAGTTACCTTAGCTCTCTGGATCCAACGCGATAAATGGGCAACGCCCAATAATAATGCTGATGCATTAGTGGCCACGCGTGTAATTGTTGCATCAGGAGCTGGAGTCATTGCCTGCTTGTATGCCAAATTGAGAGAGAGAGATGATGTAACGTACTTGAGTGTCATTCAGCTTCTTGAACAATTTTCTCTTCCTGCAATTATGTCAGATTCAGATGGGTGGTTGACTCATATGAATTCAGAAGCTCTCATCATATTTGGGGAGAAGACGACGCCGGAAGCCCCATTTTACGAATATTTTTCCGATTCATCAAACAAAGGTAAGGCGATCCAAAATTATATGGAGCTCGCAAGTGGAATGAGTCAGGGGCCGCAGCGTATCGACTTAAGTTTAATGCTCGAAGATGATTCGTTATATTCCGCGACTATGATGCGAATTACCATAGGAACTCGTAACTTAGTGCTGACGCTATTCGACCTCCCCGTGAAGCCCACGCTCAACAAACTTTAGTGAAAGACTCTCTACGGTGCGCAAAAGGTATCGCTGTGGTATTCGTCACGATGAATCGCTCAGCCATTGCAAAGACATGCTTGGATCACTTGGCGAATCAAACACTCCCGCCAGAAAAAGTCATTGTCATTAATAACGCATCAGAAGACGACACCGCAGATGTTCTTGATGCAGCTCACGAGTTACGCCCAGATTGGCTTGAAATAATCAATCTTCCAGAAAATCTAGGCAATGCTGGGGGAATGGAAGTGGTAGTGAGTAAGGCATTTGCTGATGGTTACAAGGCAGTTTGGATTTTGGATGATGATTCATGGCCTGAGCTGGATGCCTTGGAATTGCTTTTGGCGGCAGACTTGCCCTCGAATGCAGTCCGTTCTTCGCGGGTTGTCGATATTTCTACAGGAAATCTGAGCTGGCCTCTGCAAATCCATACTCAAAAGGGTTGGCTGTTTCGTGAAGCGAGTGATCCTCTTCCCCAAGAAGAGAACATTCGAATTCGCCGTTCGTGGCTTGGAGTTTTGATTTCAAGAGAGGTCTATGAACGTGTCGGCCCGATTGAAGGACGTCTTTTTTTGAGGGGTGAAGATGAAGATTACCCACGTAGAATCGAAAAAGCTGGATTCCCCGTTTTCATGGTCAGCTCCTCGCTGATCCATCACCCGCCAGCCGGGCTATTGCATCGGTGGAATTTGTTTGGCCGGGAGATTGTTTTGGAACAAGGTCTCAGTGGTGACAAACTTTATTACCGCCTGAGAAATTGGTGGTGGCTGGCACGTAGAGATTCGGGCGCAGCTCGGGCATGGATTGATGCGAGCTTGTATTTCATCGCTCTTGCCCGTTGGGAAGGTCTTGGCTCTTCTTGGTTGCCGATTTGGCGGGAGGCATTTCGTGATGCAATGACGAATCGCCTTGGTCGGCGTAAAATTGGGAAATCGCTTTAAATCATTTCTGCCCAAAGCCCTCCCAAAATCAATCCCCGCTCTTTAATACCTTGATGAAAGCGTCTTGTGGGATGTTCACTTTCCCAAAGAGTTTCATCTTCTTTTTCCCCTCCTTTTGCTTTTCTAACAATTTCCGCTTCCGCGTGATGTCACCGCCGTAACACTTGGCGGTAACGTTTTTCCGCATCGCGGAAATCGATTCACGAGCGACGATTTTCCCGCCGACGGCAGCTTGAATCGCAACGACGAATAGATGCGATGGAATGACTTCCTTCAATTTGCCGGCGAGTAATCGTCCGTAAGCTTCTGCCTTGTCACGGTGAACAATCGTGGAAAATGCCTCGACTGGATCGCCAGCGATGAGCATGTCCATTTTCACCATTTTTGCAGCACGATAGCCGGAATGCTCGTAGTCCATCGAGCCGTAGCCGCGAGTCATGGACTTTAATTTATCGTTGAAATCGACAAGGATTTCTGAAAGCGGCAAGACGCAGGAAAGCATCACGCGGGTGTCGTCGATGGTCTCCGTATTGGTCACGTCACCGCGTTTTTCTAACACGAGTTGCATCATGTCGCCGATGTATTCGCCGGGCACCATGATATAGACATTCACGACGGGTTCGCGGATTTCTTGGATGCCTTGTGGGTCAGGGAAAAGTGTCGGATTATCGACGATCACCTCACTGCCATCCGTCATTGTGACATTGTAAATGACCGACGGATAAGTGGAAATCACGTCCATGTCGAACTCGCGGCGCAGACGCTCTTGGATGATTTCCATGTGCAGCAGGCCGAGAAATCCACAACGAAAGCCGAAGCCGAGTGCCGTCGAGCTTTCCGAAGCATAAGTGAAGGCTGGGTCATTGATTTGCAATTTCCCCATCGCCATTTTGAGTGCCTCGTAGTCGGAAGAATCTACCGGATAAATACCCGAGAAAACCATCGGCTGGATCTCCTTGTAGCCGGGTAGCGCCTCGGCACACGGATGAGTGTTGTCGGTCATCGTATCGCCGATTTTCACTTCGCTTGCTGCTTTCATGTTCGCGATGACGTAGCCCACATCGCCAGCGGATAGGACTTCACGAGCGCTCATTCGCGGAGTGAAGACTCCGACTTCCTTGACCTCATAGGTTTTGTCGGTGGCGAAAAGTCTCACGCGTTGGCCTTTTTTCACCGTTCCGGAAAAAACGCGGACGTAGGAAACCACGCCGCGGTAAGTATCATAGAGCGAGTCGAAAACAGAGCAACGCAGGAGCTTGTCGGGATTTTCCACCGGAGCTGGGACGCGGGCGACGATGGCTTCGAGAATTTCCTCGATGCCGATGCCTGCCTTGGCCGATGCCGGGATACAGTCTTCTGCCGGGATGCAGAGGATGTCTTCGAGCTGTTTTTTACACTTCGGGACGTCTGCGGCGGGAAGATCGATTTTATTAAGAACCGGGATGATGGTGAGTTTTTGCTCGGTCGCCAGATGGAGATTCGCCACGGTCTGAGCCTCGACGCCTTGAGCCGCGTCTACCATCAGGATGGCACCTTCGCAAGCTGCGAGTGAGCGAGAAACCTCGTAGGAGAAATCGACGTGACCCGGCGTATCGAGCAGGTTGAGCTTGTAGGTTTTTCCGTCTTTCGCCTTGTATTCCATCGCCACTGGATGGGACTTGATGGTGATGCCTTTTTCCCGCTCAAGATCCATGGAATCAAGCTGTTGTGCGCTACTTTCACGCATCGTGACCGTGCTGGTGGCCTCCATCAGGCGGTCGGACAGGGTGGTTTTCCCATGGTCGATGTGGGCGATGATGGAGAAATTTCGAGTCAGCTCAGTGGACATGTGCGGGAAAAATTAGCGAGGACGAAGCGAGGGAAAGCAGGAAATGAACAACAAGGCACGAAAAATAAAGAACGAATGAGCAAAGTGATGGATATTTTAAGCCCATTCGGCCCGAGATGGATCATCCTGTCAAAATCCTGAACGGGAAGCATTTCAACCTGTTGGTGCTTTCCAGATCAGACGCACGGCATCCAGGCGGACACGTGCATTCGTGATCACTGTGGCCAAGGCAGATTCTCGTTCTTCGAGCGCAGCGATTTCCTCCGGCTTGATGTGGTCGTTCACCTCGGCCAGATCGTGGAGTCGGGTGATTTCTCCTAACATTTCACGACGCATCCGCGACATGGCCTGTTGGATGATCGCGTGACTTTTCATCGTGCCGAGTTGGCGAGTTTTTTCTAACATGGCAGGAAGAAATACCTGCTTCACTTTCTGGTTTTTTAGCAAGCTGTCAGCATTCCCGCGCCGGAGCGATGGTGTAGCAAATGCGGCATCATCGGTGAGATCATTGCCTTGGTGATCCACGATGATTCGTAGGGGAGTTTGAGGCAAAAACCGCTCAACGTGCAGGCGTGCTGGAGCCACGCATTCGATAACGATCCATGCTTCTAACAAGATAACTTTTTCGCCGACAGAATCCCAGATGCCGAAGCTCGCATTTCCCGCTTCCGAGCCGAGCATGAGATCGAGAGCTCCACGCACCATCGGATGATCCCAGGTGAGAAATACTTCCTGCTCGCGCTCCAGAGCTCGCTGACGATCAAAGGTCACGGAGATCCCATCAGGCGGTAGTGAAGGAAACGTGTCTGATTTTAGATTTCCAGGAAACAGGAAGTAACGTCGGCTTCCTAGCTCTTCAATGTGCAACCCGGAGAACTCGAACAAGCGCACTAAAAAATCTTCAATTTCAGCATCTTCGTCCCATTCGCGGATTTTTGCGACTAACCATGATGATCTTTCTGGCCGATGCGAGCTCCGCTCTAACAAGCGATCTTGCCCGCGTGTTAAACGCTCAGAAATCCGCCTCCTGCACACCAGCGTCTTCGTGATCAATTCCTCGATCCCTTCTCGCTCACCGATGGCTTCTTCTAAATCTAAAGCTAACTCGCGCTGAATCTCCGCGGCACCCGGCGGGCTGGCACGGAAGGC
>JANORE010000341.1:0-6045 GCA_031415155.1 Akkermansiaceae bacterium
AATCCTCCGCCACTGCCAGCCTACCGAGCAGCACGATAGGGAGCGGCATGGTAGGGAGCCCTTTGGCGGCATCGGGCCAGTTCGCGGCTTTTGCCAGTGTGCTGGTCAGAGTGAAATATCCGAGAATCGGCCTTGGCTTGCGGTCGATTCGCTCGACGATCACGCGGGTGATACTCACTCCCTTGGTGAGGTGTCCTTTCGCGGTTTCACGCAGATAACGGTCCAGAGATTCACTACTGCAGCGAAATCTCTTCCGGTCGTGATCGTCTGACAACAGCTCAAGATCGAATTCGGACATGGGTGGCGAGATCCTTGGCGGCTTTTTTTGCGGCGGCGTTGGCTAGAGGGGGCTTGATGAGCAAGCGCTGGATATTCTCCGAGGCTTTGACGCTCAGACTCCAATACTTCTCCTCCTCAAGAACGCGCTCTGCTTCCCGGGAAACCACCTCCAGGACGAAGGCCGCCACGGACTGGCCACGGATGGCCGAGGCTTCCTTAAGCCGTTTGGCCGTGCTTTCAGGGAAACGAGGATTGACTCGAACTACTTTGCCGCTGCTTTTACTACCGAGCGTTTTCATGTGGGAATGATAGAGCCATGATGGTAACGATCAATCAGAAAATGACACCGTTTTGACACCAAGAATTTTATCGAATGGTTGGATAAACCTACCGGCGAAGAGTTCGAGGATGGCTTCCTCCTGATGGTCGTAGGGCTCGGTATCGGTAGCGGTGAGGTAGTCGAGGAAGGCGTTGAGGATGTCGTCCGGCGTGGGGTTTTCGGGGAGATTCTTGCGGCTGAGCGGGGTGGACATGTGGGGATTGTGGAGGAGGAAGAGTTTACCGCAAAGGCGCAAAGGGCGCGGAGGGGCGCAAAGTTTTTTTTTGGGGTGGAGTGAGAAGTGGAGGAAGTTTTCTGGTTGCGTCCATACCCTAAAACGGTAACATTTCTGGGGTGATTGAGGATTCCTCATGCAAGGAAACCGAAAAGATCTGGAACGATGGTCGGTCGAAACGACTGCCGGGAGAAATTCAGGAGCGTGCCTTTCTGCGACTACGGCAGCTTCACGCTGCCGAAATTTTGGAGGATCTGCGAATCCCACCCAGCAATCGGCTCGAATCCCTCTCCGGCGATCTCAGGGGATTCTGGAGCATGAGGATCAATCAACAGTTGCGCTTGGTTTTCCGTTGGAATGACGGGAAAGCGTCCGATGTGAAAATCACCGACTACCATTGATGACCATGAAACGAACCACCGAACTGATCCCACTGATGAATTTCTTCGCGGAAACACTCCGCGATACCTTGGACGAATGGGACGTCTCACAAGCGGAAGTCTCGCGGATGACGGGGATTCCCTCGCCCCATCTGACCGACATGAAAAAAAGCCGCCGCCGCTGCACGCCGGAATATGACCTTCGCTTAAGTCGCTATTTCGGGACCTCTCCTGGCTTTTGGCTGCGCCTTCAGTTGGATTACGAACTGATGCGTGCCGAGCGCGAGAATGGAGAGAGAATCAGCCGCGAGGTCACACCGCACGCGGCTTGAAACAGGCCACGCGGATTCCATAAACCGATGAAAACAAAAGTATCTCAAAACGCCCACCGTGGCAGCGACTTCCACGATTTTCTCGCCGAGGATGGCATCCTTCCCGAGGTAGAAGTGCTGGCCCTCAAGCGCGTGGTTTCCCTCCAACTCCAACAGATCCTTGAACAGGAGCACGTCACCAAGACTGAACAAGCCTCACGCATGAAAACCAGCCGGGCCTCACTGGACCGGATGCTCGATCTCTGAAACCCCTCGCTCACCGTCGCCAGCCTCGGAATAGCCGCCGTTCTCGGTCTTAAAGGGGAACTGCGTTTCGCGCCTGCTTGTGAATCAATGAGTCCCACTTAAAACATGACTTCATTTTTGGAAACTGCTCATTTGACATTTAACCAGCTAACCAGCAATCTTGCTGCATGAAGACAACGATTGATCTGCCGCCCGATTTGGTGCGGGAGATGAAGATTTTGGCGGTTTACGAAGGTCGTAAGCTCAAGGACGTGGCAGCGGACTTGCTGAGACGCGGATTAAATACCGATTCATCCGTCTTTTCACCTAAGAAAGCTACCATTAAACTTCCCCTGTTCCAATCTCCCAAGGCCTCCCTCGCTTCTCGAATGAGCACGGCAGAGCTATTGGCGCTCGAACAAGAATCCTTCCATCAGGAGGATCTCCAACGTGTTGGCTTGTCTCTATGATACGAATGTTTGGGTGGCACTCGCCTTTGCTGCCCACCCGCACCACGGCATTGCCTCACAGCACTTCCAGCTCCGTGATTCGGCGCAGCCCGTCGCCTTTTGCCGGGTGACCCAGCAGGCATTCCTCCGCCTCGTCACTACGACTGTGATCCAACAAACTTACGGCAGCTCCCTGATCACCAATGCCGATGCCTGGGCGAAAAATCAGGATCTGCTAGCCCTGCCTCAAGTCCTTTGGCTGGATGAACCGGCCGGTTTTGTGGACCAATGGTCAGCCCTCGCCTGTCTTCCATCCGCCTCGCCCAAAGTCTGGACCGATGCCTACCTCGCCGCCTTCGCCATCGGCCACGACTTGCAATTGGTGACGATTGACAGCGATTTCAAAAACTTCGAAAAGTTCGGCATGAACTTGAAAATGCTGATTCCGTGAAACCTTCCCTCACCGACTGACTCCGGAGGCATCGACATTAAATCATCTCAAAACCCCCACCGTGGCAGTGACTTCCGCAAATTCCTCGCCGGGGAAGGCATCCTTCCCGATGTGGAAGTGCTGGCCCTCAAGCGCGTGGTTTCCCTCCAACTCCAGCAGATCCTTGAGCAGGAGCACGTCACCAAGACCGAACTGGCCTCGCGCATGAAAACCAGTCGGGCCTCGCTGGACCGTGTGCTCGATCCCTCAAACCCCTCGCTCACTGTGGCCAGTCTCGGAAAAGCCGCCGCTGCTTTCGGTCGGAAGGTGGAACTGCGCTTCGTGCCTGCTTGATGTTAATCCGTGAGCTACGACCCCATTAACAATGCCCGTAAAAATCACCGATCCAAATGAGATGGAGAAATTCGTGAGGACACATCTCGCGCATCGTCTGACAAGCCTCTTGTCCCCAATTTGCCGCAACCAAGATGATCCTGCATGGGTTGGCGAATATAACGGGATAAAAACCCCAACTAACGACACTTACCGGGCGGCCAAGGAGGGGAGCTACGTGATGCTCCGTCTTTTTATTGAGTTTATGGGCGTTATTGGAGACACGAAAAACTTGGGCAAACTAAAAGTATCGTCTCGATACAATGACGATTTGCGCATGGAATCATTCAATGACCCTTGGGGAGTTGTGAATCTTAAACCAAGTGATTTCCGCGCCGACGAAGCTTTCGTAGCGCAGACTCATCGAACTCTTTGCAAAATTAATTCCCACTTCACTTACGATGTTACCTCATGCAATCCCTATGATCGCATTGCTAGCCTTGGCGACAAAGATTGGGAAAAAGCTGTGAAATTAGTGCTTAACAAATTAGATAGTGACTTTTACCAAAAAGTGGGGCAACCGGTTGTTGTTCACCAAGATTTCAAAGGCGTATTTATGAAAATGTTTCCAGCCGTTAAAAAGGTGCAAGGTGCGGCGTTGGATGGGACATGAGCGCCTGTAGTCGGTCGGAGTTTCGTGATTTCTGCATCCCGTTCCCGCGAAAACTTGGCTCATGCCTCGACAGTTACTCAATTGAGCCGGTGCCTGATACTCCATCAAGTTAGCCATACCAATTCTGGCGTCGTTCATATCATCACTGTTTTTTCGGAAATCGTTTAGCGAACTCGACCAAGGCTGGCTCCAAGAGTTTTAATGCTGACTCATAGCTTGATCTCAAGTCTCTTAATTCTGCTATTGCTGCCTCACTTTTTATTGAGGCAATCTTAATGTTAAGATTTTTCCGAGCGACTATCAGAGCTGCGGAAATCTCATCACAATTCCACAGAAAGGCGTCAGTGTATTTGTCGGGCACATCAGCGCGATGATTCCCAAGCATTCGAATCATCTGCCAGTGAACAATAGCCAAACCAATTTCTCCGCTGATAAAGTCTCGATCAGCGCCTTCTGGAATGTGATCAACTATCCCGGCGGCGCCCTCGACTGATTTTTCGATAAGTGCGGCTGCCCCCCCTATTTGCCGCGCTGTTTGCGCTTCGGAGATTGAGGACATCATAAATAAAAAATAGCACAAGAATGTCATTTTTATCGGCATAGTTTTAATAGGGTTAGATGTCACATTTCATTAACCTAGCCACGAAGTCGAGGTTTCCGTTGGCACAGAGGGTGGGATTTGGCGGAATCAAGGCGATTTGGGGGGGGCGAATTCAGAAACCGTAGCTTTCCAATCCGCATTGCCAAGATTTCTTTTGGTATCGTCTCGGGAGGGCCAGTTCCAACTAACAAGACACGGCGTCTAGTTTTCATTGAAGTGGGCGGAACCTCGGAGAATTCGCTTGGGAGTGATCCGGCCGTAGATCTTGAAGTCTGAGGCAGCGGAGAGAAGAAGCTGAGCGGGCAAAATCTCGGTAAGACGGTGTATTTATCGAGCAGTTCGAGATCTGGCAGCCTCACTTGGCTACATGAGGCCCAAGTCAGAAAAATGGTTAATCCGTGAGCTACGACCGAATTTACTAATCATTCGAAAAGAGGAACATCAGACGTTTCAACGAAAGTTCCCGGGGGTTTAACTGTTGGCCTCATGTTTGCCCGTTCAGCTTCGGTCGGAAGCCTGAAACTGACGAGCACACCACTTCTGTTGTGTTCTTCAAAGGTTTTAACTACGAGAATCTGATCACGAGTCTGAGTATAGCTCGTCATGGTGCCAAACTTTGGAAAGTCCGGCACGTCAACCCTGACACTGTAAAAGCAGCCCAGCATGTGCTTCTTGGAGACAAAAATTTCGCACGGCAAATAGGAGTACCAGTCACGATCTGCGCTGTTGCTGAGTTTTATAAGTGCTTTCCTTCGATTGAGAATGGAAAGATCGTGCTTGGAGCTGATCAATTGTTCGGAGTTTTTCACAACGCGACTCTGCCATCCAGTGCCGTTTCCGTCAACCGAATATCAAAGATAAAAGTTACATAAGTTGTTGTAATGTAGCATACTACAAAGCTGCTTGTCCTGATAAATGGTGTCATTGTTCTCGGTTTTACGAGAGTCTTGAGTTTGTCCATAAAACTGCAGAAAAGGACGCCGAGGGTGTCGGTGCCGCAGACGACTTTGAGCAGGCCGCGGGCGGTGAGTTTTCCGACTAACAAGCGGTATTTCGGCAGCAGGCCGGCGTGGCGGATGCCGACTCCGTGGCGGAGGAGGATGGGAACATCGAACATTGAACGTCCAACATTGAACATCGAAGTGGGAGAAGGATTGCGCTGCGCTTTTCAATCCAGCCAGTTTTCAAAACGCAGGCCGGGGACTTGGGCGAAGTCCACGGTGTTGCGGGTGAGGAGAGTGGCGTCGTGGGCCAAGGCGATGCAGGCGATTCGCAAATCCATGGTGCCGATGCGGATGCCTTGGCTGCGAAGGCGCGAGAAATTGGCGGTGGATTCGGCATCGAGGGAGAGAACCACCCAACGGGCGAAGAAGTTCACGCGCTCGATGAGCTTTTGGTAGGCGAGGATGCGTTCGTGCGGATCAAGCGTGCGGTTGGTTTGGGCCAGCACGCCGCGAAGTTCTTCTTCCAGCGTGATGACCGTGGTGAATATTTGTGCCCCGGATTGCAGGAGGCGACCGCGCAGTCGGTCGCCAAGTGGAGTGGGATAGGCAAGTTCCTTGAGGTGATTCGTATCGCGCAGGAACATGGGAGGTCAGTCCTTCACGCTCTGCCGCCATGCTTCGCCGAGTTGGTCGGCTTCGCGTGAAAAGGCGCCGTCCTGCCAAGTGCCGACGGTTTTGAGCCAGTCTTTTTCAGCAGGTTGGGAAGCTACCGGGTGCGAGCGGAGGATGTCGGCCATTTGCTGTTCCAGCGTGGCGACGCGCTTTTCGATCGGTAATTCCTGCGT
>JANORE010000342.1:0-8132 GCA_031415155.1 Akkermansiaceae bacterium
TCGTGGATGACGGGAAAATTGGCGAGAACCAAGATCCTCGATGAATTTGCATAAGATCGGAAATTTTTCTGAAAATGCTGGTAAATTGAGAGAATTCATTCAGGGCTTTCGTAATTGCCTCCGAATTAATTCAATCCATGAAATCCCTAATCCCAGCTATTCTCGTCTGCATCGGCGCTATTTTCTGCGTCGCCCAAAATCCCAAAGGGGACAAATCCTCTCCGGGTGCTCTTGAGAAAATCACCGCCGCTCTACCCGAAAAGCCATTCGCAAAACCTCAAAAACCGCGCAAGATCTTGGTCTTTTCCAAAACGAATGGCTTTCGCCACTCGTCCATCGCTACCGGGAAAATTGCGATCACCGAGCTTGGGAAAAAGACCGGTGCTTATGAGGTTGTGATCAGCGATGATTTGGAAAATTTTGAAATTGTGGAGTTGGTCAAGTTTGATGCCATTTGCTTTTTGAATACTACCTTGAACGTCTTTGCTCCCCATAAGGACCAACTCGCGAGCATGTCTGAAGAAGATAAAAAAACGGCGAATGAGCGTGAGGCACGCTTGAAGGAAAATTTCATGAAGTTCATCAAGTCGGGTCGCGGCTTCGTGGGGATACATGCGGCAACAGATACTTTCCATGAGTGGGAAGAATATGGAAAGATGATCAACGGCTATTTCGACGGACATCCCTGGACCTCGAATACGATGGTAAGCATCAAAGTGGAACCCGGTAAAGAAACTCATCCGTTAGTGGCCATGCTCAAGGGCAAGAATCTCGATTTTAAAGAAGAAATCTACCAGCTCAGGCAACCCTACGACTCCAAGTCTGTAGAAATGCTACTCCGTTTAGATACCGAAAAAACGGATATGACGGTGAATGGGATCAATCGCAAAGACGGCGACTTCGGTGTGGCTTGGGCAAGGAACTGGGAAAAAGGCCGCGTATTTTACTGCTCGATCGGCCACAACGACGAGATGTTCTGGAATCCTGATGTCCTCAGTCACTACCTCGCAGGTATCCAGTGGGCACTCGGCGACTACAAGGTGGACGTGAAACACTAGTTTTCTGTCTTGGATGTAACGTTTCAATGGGATGACTCTACTCGTCAATTCGGCGAATGGTGGACACTCATCGACAAATTTTTTGAACGAAACTTGTCGATGAGGTGGCAACGAGCTACCACCTCTTCATCATGGAATTTGAATCACTGAGCGTGTGGGCTGATGAAGAATTGAAGTCGTTGATCAAAGTCTTGCCGACGGACATTCAGGAAGCGGCGGGAAAAGTGGCGATTTCCTTCGAGGGAAAACCCGGCGAAGGTGCTTACGATGATCAGCTAGATGGCGATGAACTCGGCTTGTTCGAGGGCCCGTCTGCAATGGATGAAGCTGGCCCTGAAGAACTCCCGCGGATCCGGATTTTTCTCACCAATTTATGGGAATGGGTAGGCCAGGATGAACAAGATTTCCGGGATGAAGTGGGCACGACCTTTCTTCATGAACTCGGCCACTATCTCGGCTGGGATGAGGAAGAAGTCGCGGAACGAGGACTGGAGTAAATTGATGAGTCGCCGATGATTTCGCTTCCAACCGCTGAGAAATCATTCTAACTCCAGATCACTTTTAAATTATAACATCATGGATATTCTCGGATTTATCAAAGGCGAATTGTTAGAAATCATTGAGTTTAACGACGACTCTCGGGATACGCTCTCGTGGCGTTTTCCCGATGAGGATAAGACGATTAAAAACGGCGCACAACTCATCGTCCGCGAGAGCCAAGCCGCGCAATTCGTTTATCTCGGCCAATACGGGGATTGCTTCGGTCCGGGTAAGCATTCGCTCGTCACGGATAACATTCCTGTTCTTAACAAATTAAAGGGCTGGAAGTATGGCTTCCAGTCGCCGTTCAAGGCGGACGTTTATTACATCACGACTCGGCTTTTCACGGGAAATAAATGGGGCACGGCGAACCCGATCATGATGCGTGACAAGGACTTCGGCGTCGTGCGGTTACGGTCGTTTGGTTCGTTCGATTTCAAAATTATCGATCCACCCGTTTTCCTGAGAGAGGTCGCCGGCACCGATCACCATTTCCGGTTAGATGAATTCGCCGATACGATGCGCTCGCGGATCGTGAGCGTCTTCAGTGACGCGCTCGCTTCCTGTGGCGTCCCGGCGCTTGACGTGGCGTCTCGCTACAGCGAACTCGGCGAGGCCTTGCTGCCACTCATCAACCCGCAAGTGACGGCCAAGTATGGTATCGAAATTACCAGCTTCATCGTCGAAAATGTTTCCGTCCCGCCGGAAGTGGAAGCAGCCATCGACAAGCGTTCAAGCATGGGAGTCATTGGAAATCTCAATGATTACGTAAAATTCCAAATGGCGGAGTCCATGACCAAGGGCGGCGGCGATGGAGGATCTCCGGCTGCCGCAGCTGGCCAGATGGCGATGGGCTTCGGCATGGCACAGGAAATGATGAAGTCGATGCAGGCCCAGCCACTTCCGGGTGGAGCACCTGCAAGTCCCGCTGCTGGAATCCCAGAACTCCTCAGCCCCGCCGAAGCCGCGCAAATCCTGGGCGTTTCAGAAGCAGATGTGATTTCTTCAATCGAAGCCGGAGATTTAAAAGGTAAAAAAATCGGCACCGCGTATCGGATCACGCGAGCGGCTCTCGATGCTTTTCTCGCTGAGTAACTGACGTAAAAGCCCATGGCCGAAGTCAGTGCATTGCGAAAACATCCCTGCCCCGAATGTGGTGGGGATGCCGAGTGGAATGCGGCGAAACAAGCGCTGGCTTGTCCGTATTGCGGCACGGTCTTGCCATGGACCGATGGCGGAAATCAGCTAGGTGCAACGATCCTCGAGCATGATTTGGAAGAGGCTCTCGCTCGGGTGGACGCGGATCATCGGGGACTCAAGGCTGAGAAAAAATCCGTAAAATGTGAGAGTTGTCAGGCGATCAGTATTTTCGATCCTGACCGCGCGGCACAACGTTGCGATTTCTGTGCCTCGCCCTCGATCGTGCCAGTGGATGATCTGAGTAATCTAATCACGCCGGAAAGTGTGTTGCCTGTCGTCCTCCCTAACACTCAAGTCCGCGATCTCTTGCGCCAATGGTATCGCAGTCGTTGGTGGGCGCCGAATAAGCTCAAGAAGGCCGCACTCACCGATACGCTGCACGGAGTTTATCTGCCCTACTGGACCTTCGATGCACATGCGGATGCGGCATGGACGGCTGAATCGGGCGATCATTATTACGAGACAGAAACATTCCGGAATTCCGAAGGGAAAACGGAGACGCGGCAGGTTCAAAAAACTCGCTGGTATCGCAGCAACGGACGGCTCGCCCATTTTTTCGATGACGATGCAGTGCCAGGAACCGTCGGTATTCACACGGCGTTACTGAGAAAAGTGGAGCCATTTCCGACCATCAAAGATCTCAAGCCTTATGAACCTGCCTATGTCCGGGGCTGGACGGTGGAGCGCTATCAGGTGGACCTCAGGCAGGCATCGCATGTGAGCAAGCAGCAAATGGAGGCCACGCTCTATCAGCTTTGCGCCCGCGATGTGCCCGGTGACACGCATCGGAATTTACAGGTGGAGACCGACTATCGTGGTCGCACTTTCAAGCACATCCTCGTTCCGGTTTGGCTGACGACTTATACTTACGGGCGGAAATCATTCCAGGTCGTCGTCAATGGTTACACGGGAAAAATGGCGGGGGAGCATCCGTTGAGTTGGGTGAAAATCACCTTCGCCATCCTTGCCGTGTTGATCGTGATTTTCATGATTTTCTCGCTGAATCAAAGTTAGACTGCCACCCATGATGGTTTATGGAAATGATGCCGTCGCTCAATGGGATTGCCCTAACGGGGCAAAATGCGATAGCCTAGGGCAACGCCCTGGGTAGAGAAATCCCGAGGAATCCAAGCCCTGAAAGGGCGAAATCTGATTTGCCACCTCCTGAAAAGTTCCGCCCTTTCAGGGCTAAACTATTTCGTCCACCCATTACCCAGGGCGTTGCCCTGGGCTATCGCATGTTACCCCGTTGGGGCAATCCAGCCCGACGTTTTCTACAGATTATGAAGCGCGCAGTATCGACCTCTCAAAAAGCAGGCGGTATCAAGGGAGCAATGGCTTCAAGCCGATCCATAGACTCCCCCAAGTGATGATCCATGGCAGTGTCAGAAAGCTCAGCACGGTCGTGCCGATGACGATTTGCACGGCGATGGCTGGCCGCCCACCATACATTTTCGCAAGCAAGATCGCCGTCATCCCGGCTGGCATGGCGGCTTGGACGACGAGCACTTGCCGCAGCTCCATCGACAGCGGGAAAAATTTTGCCACGCATAACATGGCGAACGGCGTCAGCACCAAGCGCACCGATGCGGAGCCGACGATGACTCTCCAGTTGGGTTTTTCCGTGCCCACCAAGTCGATCATCGAACATCCCGTGATGAAAATCGCCACGGGAAATGCGCCCACGCCCATCATCGACATCGCCTTTCTCACGGGTCCAGTCACGGAGCCATCCAGTTTCAGCGCCACCAGGATGAGGCCGATGACGACGGCGATGATCGGCCCGTTCAAGAGTCGCCGCCAAGAAATCCCGCGATCGCCGCTCATCATCATGACGCCTACGGACCATATCGCGAGCTCCACGCCGATGTTGTGGACGAAGAGCAAGCCAAGGATGCCCGTTCCCCATAGAATCTCGGCGACAGGTGCTGCGGTGAATCCGAAATTTTGGCAGCCTGCACTCAGCGCAAAGGTCCGCATTCCAGTCCCGCGTTCCAGCCCGATCCATCGCCCGACGATCCAACCGATCAAGATTCCTAACAGGATGAGGCCGAAGCCAAGCCCGACCGCCCACATCACGACGGAGCCACTCTGCAATACGGCGCTGCCTAAAATTTTATCCAAGATGAAACAAGGCAGCATCACTGTGAAGACCGCTCGCATCACGCCTTCGTCATGCTCCCGGCGGATGACCCCGGTCTTCCGCATCACCGCTCCTGCGAGAATTAACAAATACACCGGCAGCACCGATGCGATCACAGCTCCCGGAGAAATCACTGGGTGATGGAGTTAGAAAGTCGGGGCTGCGACGGTCGCCTTATCACGCTCCTCGCTGCGGCGGCGGAGGATGCGGTCGGCAGTTTCCGTGACCATTTCTGATAGGAGCAGCCACAGATGCGAGCCTTGCCGATAGTCAGCGGGAGCGATGTGTTTCACGCGGCCCGCGTGGGTGGAAAGCTGGAAGCATTTGCGAAATGAGCGTCCGGTCGTGTCCTCAGGATTATAAACGGCAATGCCTTGGCCCCCATTGCGTGCCATCACGGTGAAGCACGGGACATCGGTCGGGCCATCGCCGACGTAGACCATATTTTCGAAAGGGATCGGTCGTTGTTCAGCCGGCATGTGGTCGTTCACGTCTTGGTCGTAGCCGAGCATCCCCTTATTGATGCGGAAGAGAAACTGCGTCTTGGTCGTGTGCGAAATCGCGCGTTTCGGGAAACTGATGCGGCCCTCGGCATCTTCGCCGAATTCGCAGCCGAAGATCGCTTTGACAAATGGCTGCAAGCGCGATCCATCCAGCAAGGCCTTCAGTCCCGAGGAAATGATGTAGTGCTCGATCTTGATTCCCGCCATTTCGTGCTCTGGCCGGAGTGCGGTCTTCGGCAATTCTTCGAATAATTCGGGCAATCCCGGGAAAAATCTCAGTCCAGCGCCGAGTTCTCTCAGCCGGGAATTCGTGACATTATCCATGCCCAAGTAGTCGAGCATGCACTTCATGTAGGCCAGCTCGCCGTCCCATTTCTGGTCACTGACAAGGGAGTTACACTTTTTCCAAAACTGCGCGGGATCAATGCCAAACTCGGGAAAAACCACGTCGTCCTGCATGTAGAGCGGGCTGAGTGTCTGGTCGTAATCGTAAACTAGGGCGATCGTATTTTGCGGAGCTGCCATGAAAGTGCCTAAGCAAACGGTGCCGAGCCTCCGCGACAAGGCAGAAATCCGGTGGCGGTGTTTTTCCTCAGAGAATCGACGCTTGCCGTGAGTGAGGCGGGCGGAGAATCTAGCCCTCGTCTCGTGAATCGCTATCTTCCTTATTTCAAATACCTGCGGCTTGTCCGGTGGCAGTTTGCCCTCGGTGTAGTTGCCGGACTTATTTACGCGGTGGCTTCCGGCCTCGGGATGCCATTGATGGTCGATGTCGTGTTCCCCGTCCTTTTCGGCAACGGGAGTGGATCAAATCACTGGTATGCGTCATGGATTACCCGGCAGCTAGGCGCGGTCTCGCGGGATCAGATGATTTTCATCGCCTGCTTATGGATTCCGGTGATTTTTTTGATCCGAGCATTGGCGGGTTACGCGAATTCTTACCTCATTCAATTCACGGGCCAACGCGTGGTGGAAGAGATTCGTCTCAATTTATTCAAAAAGCTCCAAACGCTGCCGCTTTCGTTTTTTAAGAAAAATCAATCCGGCGATCTGTTAGCCCGATTGATGAGCGACACGACGATTCTCCGGCAGCTTGTCGCGAATGGATCGAGCGATCTCATCAAGCAACCTGCCACGTTGTTAGGGGCGCTTGGCTATTTGTGTTTTAAGGCGATTTCAGACCGCAGCTTTTTTATTGCGTTGATCTCGATGGTGACCGTCCCGCTTTGTGTGTTCGTGATCCGTGCTGCCGGAAAAAAACTGGCGCGACGTGCTAAAACGCTGCAAGCGCAAGGCGGAAGCATGACGGCAGCACTGGCCGAGAGCTTGCAAGCTCCGCTTGAAATCCGAGCTTACAATCTGGAAAAACGTCAGATTTCGGCCTTTCAGCGAAGGACGAATCAGATGCTCAAGGTCAGCATGAAGGTGGTAAAGTATCGCCAAGCGATTTCCCCGGCGATCGAGGTGGTGGCAGCCGTGGGCTTCGCCGTCGCTTTGTTCGTCGGCGTCCGGGCTGGCATGTCTCAGGAGAGTTTCACGACCTTGGGGATGGCGCTCTTCATGTCTTATGAACCGATCAAAAAGTTGGGGATGGTTCACTCGCTATTCAAGCAAGGAGACGCCGCCATCGAGCGGATCGAATACATTTCCAAGGAGCCTGATGGTCTAGCAGATCCTGCTTCACCGAAAAAATTCCAAGCGCCGCATGAGGCGATTCGTTTTGAAAATCTCTCGTTCGCCTATGGAGATGAGCCGGTTTTAAAGGAAGTCCAGCTCACGATTCCAGTCGGCCAAGTGGTCGCGCTGGTCGGGCCGAGCGGAGCGGGGAAATCCACCTTCGCCCATCTCATCCCTCGATTCTATGATCCTATTTCTGGCGCGATCACTTTTGATGGAACGAACATCCGAGATTTTACCAAACACGATCTCCGAAATGCCATCGCGGTCGTACCACAGACGCCTTCGCTTTTCCTCGGCAGCATCGCCGATAATATCCGAATCGGTCGGGAAAATGCCAGCGAAGCGGAAGTCCAGGAAGCCTCGCGCCGTGCCCACGCCGATGACTTCATTCGCAACTTGCCCGATGGCTACCAAACTCAAGTCGGCGAGCGCGGCGACCTTCTATCCGGCGGGCAACGTCAGCGAATCGCCATTGCCCGAGCATTCCTCAAGGACGCGCCGATTTTGATTCTCGACGAGGCCACCAGCGCACTGGATTCCGAGAGTGAAGCGATGGTCCAGCAGGCTCTCGCCGCTTTGGTCAAAGGCCGGACGACGTTCATCATTGCCCATCGTTTCAGCACGATCACCATCGCGGATCGCGTGCTCGTTTTCCAACAAGGCCGGATCGTCGCTGATGGAAATCACGAGTCGCTGCGCGAAACAGATCCGACGTATCAGTCGATGATCGGCAGCCAATTCCTAGGCGCGGGTGCTTGATGAATCGGCGGCAAGGAAGGACTTCTGGCAAAGCTCGGCATACTTCCCATTGCGTGCGAGCAGAGCCTGATGCGTCCCTTGCTCGATGACTTGGCCTTTTTCTAACACGTAAATGCAATCCGCGTTTTGGATGGTGGAAAGTCGGTGGGCGATGACGAAGGCCGTGCGATTTTGCATCAACCGATCCAGCGCATCTTGGATTTGTCGCTCCGTCTCGGAATCGACCGATGCGGTGGCTTCGTCGAGCAG
>JANORE010000343.1:0-3698 GCA_031415155.1 Akkermansiaceae bacterium
AATCAAGATCCCCGCCCTGCGCGAACGGCTTGAAGATATTCCTCTGTTAGCGGAGTATTTCCTGCAACGCATCACACGCAAAAACGGGATGGCGCGCATCCGTATTTCCGCCGAGGCCATCGCCGCCTTACAGACTCACCACTGGCCGGGCAACGTCCGCGAATTGGAAAATACCATCGCGCGAGCCTGCGCCCTCGCCTCGTCGAATATTCTGCTTCCTGCCGACATTCCTTTGGCCAGTGCACCGCGGAAATCGCCAGCGGGATTTGCTTCCGCCATCGACCAATTGATCAACGCCGCCCCCACAGGAATCAACCTGCTCGAATGGTTGAATGGTCAAGTTGCTGGACGCATTTTGGACCGAGCCCACGGCGATTTAAAGGAAGCCTCTAACATTCTCGACTTACC
The DNA here is from genome assembly GCA_031415155.1 of Akkermansiaceae bacterium. Taxonomy (GTDB): domain Bacteria; phylum Verrucomicrobiota; class Verrucomicrobiia; order Verrucomicrobiales; family Akkermansiaceae; genus Luteolibacter. The sequence goes on from JANORE010000343.1 coordinate 409, forward strand.
GCTGGCTGAGTTACGCAAGCTGTTAGGCGGGAAAAATTAGGATGTTACTCCTAGTAACCTGAAAATAAATCAGTCTATCTGAGAATCAGCACTGGAACGAATTTGCCACGACCCGGAACGATTCAATTCAAGAAGTCGATCGTGATGTTCCACCAAAGTCGTACGGTGCCCCACGCTGATAAAGCTGATGCCTGACTCTTTGATTCGGAGGTAAAGATCCTTCTGGTTATTCTCGTCGAGCGCACTGGTCGCTTCATCCAGAAAGGCGAATTTCGGTTTACGCAGAAATAGCCGCGCGAAGGCGATCCGCTGCTGTTCACCGAGAGACAGCACGTTGCCCCAGTCCAACACTCGATCCAAGTCATCGTCCACACGTCCGAGAACATCTGATAGATTGACATCTGCGACCACTTGCCGGATCTCCTCATCGGACACTCCTCGCTCGGGATAAGGATAAACTAACTGGTCACGCAGACTGCCCTCTACCATGTAGGGCCGCTGCGGGAGAAACATGAGGTGGGCGAATGCGGGGCGTTCGAGCGAGCCTCCACCACCGGGCCACAGACCAGCAATCGTGCGGAGAACCGAGCTTTTTCCCGTACCGCTCGGTCCCATGATCATCAGGCTTTGATTGAATTTCAACTCGAACGAAAGCTCTTTGACCAATGTTCGGCCGTTGCCGGGCGTGCAGATGTTCAGCTTGTCGAGTTTCACCATCTGGCTGTCCTGATTCGGAACGTTTTCCGCCTCAGCAGCGATACGCTCTTCCTCCAGATCATGTTCATCGAGTCGATCCCATAGGCAACCGAGACGTTGGACGCTTGCTAGATAAGTGCTGAGTCCGCCGAACTGGGTGATGATTAACGAAACGGCGGCCAAGACCTGAGCGAAGGCTCCCGCAGTCTGGGGGACAACGCCGAATTCCACCTGCCCGCGCATATATAGTGGCGCGACGACCAATACCGGCAGAACCAGCGCGATATAGTTATAGCTATTGGTAAAAAACCCGAGGTTTCGATTGCGTATGATGATGAGCCGCATGTTTCCAACCGCTGCCGCCAGACGGTTGAATAGATCCAGATGCTCACGCTTCTCGCCTCGGTAGAACGCAATCGATTCGGCGTTGTCGCGCACCCTGACAAGGCCATAGCGGAAATTAGCTTCCTTCTCGTATTGATGGTAATGCAACCGCACCAGCTTGCGTCCGATTATGATACTGATAGCGGTGCCCGCGACGGCATAAACGACCAGCATGGCCACCAGCATACTTGAGATGATCCAAAGCACCCCGATGAAGGCAATGAGAGTCACTAGCGAGTTCAACACAATCAATAGAAACGAGAGCGAACTGGTCGTGAAATTTTTCACATCCTCACTCATCCGCTGGTCCGGGTTATCCATGTTTTCTGATCCCCGCAGGCGGAAATAGGCTCGATTATTGAAATAACGTTTGACCAAGTGTTGCGCCATCCATTCCCGCCACAGCAGCGCTAGCCGCTCCTCGACCCAGCGGTAGAAAACTCCAATGGGAACCGCGAGGGCTAGGGTAACGAGATACCAAGCCAGCGCAGCCCCATAGGCGGCGGGCTGCTTCCGCTCGATGGCGGTGAAAAAATCACGGCTAGCATAGCTCATCAAAACCTGAACTCCTCCCACCACCAAAGCCAGCAGCAGCAGGGCAATCAGAAATCCCCGCGCTTTATGCCTGCGTTCCGAGGCGAAGAATGCCCGTGAGATTTGCCAGAACTGACGGCAGCTGGTCTTGAAGGTCTGGCGGTCTTCATCTGGAACCTCGGCAGTCAGGTCGGCTTGATTCGAAGTATTCACTGGGAAGGGTTTTTAAGCCGTCGTCCCGCATTAGCGAATCAATTCCGCGATTCATCCGGTAGGGATTCACCCCATAGCAGAAACCTTTTTCCCATGGCAGCATTTCGATGTGCAAACACTACGAACTACAACTATGGAAATATCACGTAAAAATCTCATATTACTTATCATAGCTTCGGCAATCTTTGCCGTCATTGGCACGAGCTGCCGCACGGTTCAGGGATTTGGCAGTGATGTCGAACATACCGGAGACCATATCAAAGAGGCTGCTTCCCGTTAAGCGCTGAGCTTCGCTTAGCGCCTCATCCATTTTAGATCAAACTCGATTCACTGAGAGACCCAATTCTATGTTAATGACTATCGCAATCATTCTTTTCGTCCTATGGCTGCTGGGCCTTGTAACCAGTTCCACCCTAGGAGGATTTATCCACATCCTGTTGGTAATCGCCATCATCATGCTCCTTATCAGGGTCATTCAAGGGCGTCGGATCCTTTGATCAAGGCGCGAATTTAAAATTCGAAATACCCATGAGTTAAATCTTTAGACTATCAAAAAAAACTTACGATGAACATCAAAGCCATTGCAGCAAGCATCCTAATCCTTCTGGGCATCACGATTCTCGCCTATTCAGGCATTAGCTTCACCACCCCGGGCGAGACCATCCAGTTCTTTGGGCTACGAGTTGAAACGAGAGAAACCCACTTCGTCCCTCCCGTGATTGGAGCACTGTTACTCATCGGCGGTATTGGGTTGTTAATTCTGAAACCGAGGTCGGTCTGAGTAATCTTGAAGCTTCCTAGGGATCGTCAAAAATCAATTTACCATCACCGGACAGTGATGATAGGATTTCGAATCGTAGAATCTTAACTACGGGTTTTCTGAACCAACGGTCCTATGAAACGCAACGTGCTAAATTTTCAGCATCTCTATCAGAAAGCATTGCTTACCTATCTTGAGCAGGGAATGCGGGCTGGCATCGATTCTGCCAAAGGACTTGGAATCCAAAGTCTCGCCGCCGGATTTCCCATCTTGGATCTCGCCAAGCTCCATGAGAGATCCTTGATCATGGACATATTGCCAAACTTCCCGGCTCCGCAATGGCCAGCACTCATCAAGCAAGCTGGAACGTTTTTCGCTGCTGCGATCGCTCCGATTTCCAAATCCGACTTCAACGCAAAAGAAGCACTTCGCGTGAAAAAAATCATCGAGACATTGAGTGATCGGACGGTCGAGTTGGCAGCTTCAAACTTACAACTGAGCGCAGAGATTTCACACCGCAGGAAAGCGGAGGAATCTCTTAAAAAAAGCGGGCTTCCTAATTTATGGATTCCGGATAAAGAGATGTTCTTTCATGTTGAGTCATTCGGGCTTCTTGGGACAGGAAAGCTTGATTTGGCAGGTATTAAACGCACGGCAATTCAATTAACCGGCATTCGGGGTGACGGAAAATGACGGCAAAAGT
>JANORE010000344.1:0-3229 GCA_031415155.1 Akkermansiaceae bacterium
CTTCCCTTCGCCGGTGCCACAGTTATACGTTGCTAGAAAATGAAAACCTTAATATCGACACTATTTTTACTGCTCGGCGTCTTAATTGGCTTTGCTCAGGACGCAGTCGATCCATTTGTCGTAGTCGAATTCAAGGAGGGCAGCGAAGAAAAGGCTGCCACTCCTGCGACGTTGGCAGAGGCTCACGCCCAACTTGAAAAGCAACTTTCGGAGACAGATCTTAAGAAGATCGATGCGATGAAGTCTGAAGATCAGATGATTGAATGTCACTTTGGATCCGGAATGGGGATGAGGAACTCGTGGGGCTTGCAGGGAGATTCGTCCTTGGAGACACATATGAGAGGTTTGGGCTTTATACATGCCGACGACATGTCTGAAGTGATCTTGGAAACGTTTTGGTGCAAGCGCCATGCAAAGGACTTTCGAATCAAAGAGCGGGTCGAATACTACAAAGCATACTGGGCAGAGAATAAATGGCCGGATAAGAATGCGGTAGACCCCGAAGATAAATCAGAAGTTGACTGGAGTAGGGGCTATGAAGCCGAAGGTCGTCTACATCGCACGATTTACATCGGACGAAGTAAGGATAGCGGTCGGTTACTCGCATTTGAAAATCCAAAAGGGGTATATGTGCCAGACAAAAAGTTGATTGAATCACTGCGTAAGAATGAAGCCAGATATACCCAAAGGATCACGAGTGGAACCGAAGTCGATCCGCTCCCGGAACTAGAAAGCGAATCGGGTCCCGGTGACTGACTGCTAGAGCCAGCCACGGGTCCCACACCACCGTGCGTATGGGTTCGTACACGGCGGTTCCGCTCGGACGCGGGACAAGCCCGCGTAAAGCGCTAGACGAAACCAACGCCTGAACGCCCACATGCTTCCCATCATCGCGACTCTCGGTTCCACCTTGCCGTCTGGCGACGGGGAGATTTGAGGGATTATTAGAAAAGACAGTCAGTCTCTCCATGTCCGCTGCGCTACCATTCCCCAGGTAATTGCACGTTGCTCCTCCGCACTGCCGCCGAATTTACCTCCACGGGCATACCAGAGGTCTTCTCCCTCCTACGATTGTGCTGAAGCGATGCTTCCGGAGGGGTAATGGGTGGCTATCGCCACCGCGAAGTGTGCCCACCTCGACGCGCTGTGTCGACCTTCTCCGAGTTGGCTTCAGATGGTAGTTTCTTCATTTTCATGTTTTGGTATATTCCAACAAGGGACTTAAACCCCATTTACACCGTGCCCATGCTGGGCACACAAGCCTGCACATCCAACGGCGGGTAGGGTCCTTCTTTGAATTCGGGCTTCCCTCGCCGCCGTGGATGAGCTAGACGTTGTAAGAAATCAAAATCTATGAACACAGCATTGATTGGCGGCCTCGTCGGAGGAGCAGTTGGCATAATTGGCGGCATTATCGGGACGTATTTCAGCATCAAGAATACAACTGGAATTAAGGAGCGTGCATTCATGATCAAGTGCAGTATTGCATGTTGGATCGCGATTGGACTATTCCTCGGATTGATGTTCACTTTACCGGATCCGTATCGTCACTTCCTGTGGATTCCTTATGGTGTATTGCTCCCAATTGGAATCACTGCGGTCAATCGCAAGCAAAGCAAGATCCAGAAAATACAAGAAGAAGAACCCCCAAGATAGCTTTCGAGCGCATCAACCCCAAAGATAGCTTTCGAGCGTGGCCTCGAAGCTATCGGTTGTGGAACAGGCCCGAGCTGGAATGACCAAGGCGGTCAGTTTGCTTATACGTTTTCGATTTACGCCTTATCTGACGGACTTTTCGGGATGTTGTCGCGCCAAATTGATCTTTCAACTTGCTCTGCGGGGGCCATGTATCCAGTCGCATGGCGATTGGATACATGCCGTGAACGGTGCGATTCGCGTCATGCGCTGCACACGACGCGATGGGTCTCAATGCTGATTTCCATCAAGGACGCCAGCACGCGAAAGGCGCTCGTTTTCCCTGCGCCATAAGTCGGCTCTATCAGGCCAAAGATTTCACCATGTGGCACTTGAAGTGTTAGGTCATTCACGGCGAAGTAGTCTCCGTAGTCCACTCTCAGAGAGCGGATGTCGATCGCGGGTCCTTCATCCATAAATCTATTCAAGCGGGTCGAAATTCTCCGGCAAACTCAAGCCCAGACCCTCGATGTGTTTTTCCGCATCCGCTCTGAGTTTCGCTTTTCCATCTTGGTATTTCGAGAGCTGGTCCGGGCGTAAAATGCTGAGAACCGCTTCCTCCCTCGACTTTCCCGATGAAAAAGCCGTGGCACCTGTGCCCAGCCCCTCAAAGCGCATCGCCGGATCAAAGTCACGCGAGCCTCTGGCCATGAGGCCGAAGATTTGCCCGCGCTGGTTCTCGTCCAGATCCACCATCGTACCGAGTCGCTGCACTTTCATATCGGCTTCTGCTTGCACCCGCTGCACTTTTTCTAACATCTGGTTTGCCTTAAAAGCCACTAGCTTATCAGGACTGAGCGTGGTGGCCATGAACTGTTCCAAGCCATCTTCTAGCCGCACATCCGTCATCATTTTTGCCAGGTCTTCTGCGGTGGTGCCTTTGCTAGAAAGGAGATCCGCATAGCGCTTCGATTCATCGACGGCTCTTTGCTCTAACCATTTCTTCAGTGACACTTGCTGCGATTCATTCAGTCCATACTTCCGTGCGATTTCTCCGGCGATCGTATCGGACTCTTTTTGCAGCTCCTTCGCACGCATGCGTTCAAACAAGGGCGAAAGATCACGAATCAATGGCTGCATCAGCCGCAGCACATCATTGGGCGTGACTGGCTTGCCCTCGCGGATACTCTCCGCAATCGCTTTCGTTCCATCGCTGATGGATTCCGTGCGGCGGCTCTTCGTATTTCCAGACAGCGCCATCGCGTGGTTAGATGCCTTTTTCAGCTCGGCTTCTAACTTGATCACCTTCTCCTCCGCAGAGCCCTCTTCTGGCGGCATACTCTGGATGAATAGAATGGAACCGACTGCCCCAATAGCGAACCCCGCAGCGAGAAAAAGGTAGTGTCTCATGAATTAGAAAGTTTGTTGGGAGAATTTATGAAAAACGGCTTCACAGCTTCACCTTATTTCTAAATGATTAGATCATCTAAAATAGATCCAGTAAATCTGTTAAAATCAAACTTATCACTTCGGCAAGGTGATAGGAGAGATGGGCATCTTGTCAAAGGCGGCATTTATACTGCCGCGCATGAGG
>JANORE010000345.1:0-12619 GCA_031415155.1 Akkermansiaceae bacterium
GTGATCGAGCATTACCAGGATCTGGGTCTTCTTGCGACTTTAGCGCATCGGTTGATGAAGACGACCTTTTCGGAAAGCTCGTTACCGTCCGCATCGGTCGGTGCCACGCGTTCTTCCCGGCGAGGACCGCCGCGACCGCGACCACCACCGCCGCCACCTTGACCACCGCCTTGGTAGCCACCACCGCCGCCGCCACCTTGATAACCGCCGCCTTGGCCGCGATTACCTTGATAGCCGCCTTGTTGAGGTGCGGAACCCGCAATCGGGCCGAGAGCTGGTTTCGGTGCTGCTGGAGCTGTAGCCGCTGGAGTTTCGTTTTCTGGAATTGTTACCATGATATGTGTCAGGTCAGAGCGTTAGAATTGGAGTCCGGCTTCACGCGCTGCATCGGCGAGGGCTTTGACTTTACCATGATAGAGGTGACCGCCGCGGTCAAAAACCACGGCGCTGATATTGGAACCCTTGGCGCGCTCTGCGAGGAGTTGGCCGACTTTCTGGGCAAACTCGATGTTCGAGGCAGCGCTTTCGAAAGATTTGTCGAGTGTGGAGGCGGAAACTAGGGTTCTGCCTACCGAGTCGTCGATGACTTGGGCGTAGATGTGTTGATTGGAATAGTGAACAGCCAGACGTGGACGCTCTGCAGTGCCGGAAACTTTGCGGCGGATGCGATTGTGAACGCGGCGGCGGATCGACTTGCGATTGATAGTGCTCATAGTGCCGTAATTGTGTTGAGGTGTGGGGCGACGGTAGTGGTTTATTTGCCGACGCTTTTGCCTTCTTTGCGGCGAACTTTCTCACCGACATAGCGAACGCCTTTACCTTTATAAGGCTCGGGTGGATAGAAACCGCGAACTTCGGCAGCGAACTGACCGACGAGCTGTTTATCGATACCTTCAACCTTGATCTTGGTATTCTCTACAACGGTGACGTTGAGACCTGATGGGATCGGGTGAAGGAGTGGATGCGAACGACCGAGAGAGAGGTCAAGGTCTGAACCTTTGACCGCTGCACGCAGACCGACGCCGATGATTTCAAGATCCTTCACGAACCCGATAGAAACGCCAACGATCATATTCTGAACGAGGCTGCGGGCCGTGCCGTGGAGGGCTTTATGTTGGCGAAGCTCAGTGGCGCGTGAAACGATCACTGTGCTATCTTCCGTTTTCAAGGAGATGCCTTCTGGAAGTGGGAAGTCGAGTTTGCCCTTTGGGCCTTCGACGATCACTGTGCGACCGTCAAGCTTGACGGCCACTTGCGCGGGAAGAGAAATTGGTTTGAGTCCGACTCGTGACATAGTATTAGTTTCCTTTGAACGAGTTAGGGATTACCAAACATTGGCGAGGAGTTCGCCACCGAGGTTTTGCTTCTTTGCGGAGCCGCCGGACATCACGCCTTTCGATGTGGAAAGGATGGAAATGCCGAGACCTGACATGACGCGTGGAACTTCACCTGCACCGACGTAATGGCGGCGACCCGGAGTGGAAACACGCTTGAGGTCGGTGAGGACCGAGCGACCTTCGATGAACTTCGGCTTGGCCTTGAGCGTGGTGCGCTCGCCAGTGACGACTTCGTAGTTCCAGATATAGCCTTCTTCCTGAAGAATACGGGCGATATCCGCCTTGATCTTGGAATAGGGAGCGGAGAATTCTTCATTGCCAGCGCGGGCAGCGTTTTTGAAACGCGTGAGGAAGTCGGAAATTGGATCGGTTAGAACTGCCATAATAGGGATTCCTTTAAATGTGTGGGTCCGGTGGTTTAGTTGGCAGCTACGGCCTCGAGTTCATTCGCTTTTTTCATGTCACGGAAGGGCATTCCAAGTTCCATGAGTAGCTCGCGGCCTTCTGCATCCGTCGGCGCAGAAGTGACAAAAATCAGGTCAAAGCCGATGGTGCGCTTGATCTGGTCGATTTCGATTTCCGGGAAAATCGATTGGTCACTGACACCACATGCGTAGTTTCCACGGCCATCGAATGACTTGGAGGAAATCCCGCGAAAGTCGCGAATGTTAGGTGCGGTGACGTTGATGAAGCGGTGGAGAAATTCCCACATGCGCGAGCCACGGAGAGTGACACGAGCACCGAGGGCTTCGTTTTCACGAAGTTTGAAGTTTGCAACGGCCTTCTTCGAAAACGTGATGGATGGGCGTTGCCCAGTGATTTTTTGGATTTCGTTGACGGCGTCATCGACGGCGACTTTACGATCCGGTGACTTGCCCATGCAGGAAGTGACCACGATTTTTTCAAGGCGTGGAACTTGGTGGGCGTTGGTGTAACCGAGCTTCTGCTTGAGAGCTGGAACGACCTTGTCCTTGTAGTGTTGTTGTAGTGCGGGTGTGCTCATTTTTTTGCGGGTCAGCGCTGATTTCTCAGTGGCTTAAGCGCGGGCGGAAGCGGAATGCTTCAGCCCACTTTCTTGACATTGGAGATATGGACGGAGCCGTCGATGGTTTTGATACCACCACTATCATTTTCAGTGGCTTTGACGGCTTTTTTGATCGGGCGGCCGCCTTCGACGACGACTTTGCCCTTGGCGGCATTCACAAGGAGCACGGTGCCGCGCTTGCCTTTGTGATTACCTGCGATGATTTCGACTTGGTCACCTTTTTTGACGTGGGTCTTAATGCTGCTCATGAAATTAGAGGGTAAATGGAGTGGATGAAAACCTTGGTTCAGAGAACTTCGGGTGCGAGAGAAACGATTTTCATGAACGAACGCTCACGAAGTTCACGGGCCACAGGTCCGAAAATACGGGTACCGCGTGGATTGTTGTCTTTGTCGATGATCACGACTGCGTTGGAGTCGAAACGGAGAATCGAACCATCGGCGCGGCGGATTGGATAAGCAGTGCGGACGACAACGGCCTTCACAACGCTGCCTTTTTTCACGGCTGCCGTCGGGATAGAATCGCGAACGTGGCAGGTGATCACATCACCTATACAAGCAGTGCGGCTGCGTTTGCCGAGCACGCCAATCATTTTTGCGCTACGTGCACCTGTATTATCGGCAACAACGAGCATGGTTTCCATTTGGATCATGACTTAGAAAAATTTGAGATTTAAGAGTTGAGAGATGAGACCGCGCAAAGTCGGCTCAATGAGAAATGACTTCAGCAAGCGTCCAGCACTTCAGCTTGGAAAGCGGGCGAGTCTCGACGATGCGGACGCGGTCACCAATGACAGCTTGGTTGGTTTCGTCATGCACGTAATATTTTTTCGAGCGTTTGACGATCTTGTTGAATTTCGGGTGAGGAACACGGGCAACGTGCTCAACGACGAGGGTCTTGTCCATTTTATTGGAAATGACCACGCCAACGCGGGTTTTACGAAGGTGGACTTGTGCGTCCGATGGAGTCTCGCTCATTTGAAGATTAGGTAGGAACTTAGATTAAGCGAGCGACTGTGCAGTCACTGCCGTGAGGATTTGAGCAGTTTCGCGGCGCACTTGGCGGATACGAGCTGGATTTTCCAAAACGCCAGTGGCGCGTTGGAGGCGGAGATTTAAAGCCTCCTGCTTGAGTTCACGCAAGCGAGTTTCAAGCTCGGCGGCGGAAAGTTCTTTGATTGCTTTGGCTTTGGCCATAATTCAGAAGAGATAAGGTGAAATTGATCAGACGGATCAAGCGTGTGGATTACGGGCGATAAGACGAGTACGGATACCGAGTTTGTAGGAAGCGAGACGCATCGCCTCTTTCGCTGCAGACTCCGGCACACCACCGATTTCGAATAGGACGTTGCCGGGGCGGATCACAGCGACCCAACCTTCCACAGCACCTTTACCTTTACCCATCCGGGTTTCTGGCGGACGAGAAGTGATGGACTTGTGTGGGAAAATACGGATCCAGACTTTGCCTTTACGCTTTAGAGAACGGTTAATTGCGATCCGGCACGCTTCGATTTGGCGGTTGGTCATCCATCCGCGGTCGAGAGTTTGTAGACCGAAGTCACCGAAGGCGACAGTGGTTCCGCGCTGGGCATTACCAGCTCGGCTTCCGCGGTGACTCTTGCGGAACTTGGTTCGTTTGGGCATCAAAGGCATAGCTCGGTCCTCCTAAAAAAGTTGTTGTTAAAATTAAAAATTAGAATCAGTTGCGATTATTCGGGCGACGGTCGCCACCGCGATCTCCACCACGGCCACCGCGATCTCCACGGTCACCGCGATCATTACGGCCTTGCGGCTGCTTGCCAGTGCCGTCGTCTTCCTTCTTGTTCACCCAGCACTTGATGCCGATGATGCCATATAAGGTATTTGCCTCGGCAAAACCGTAATCGAGAGGGACACGGAGAGTTTGAAGAGGGACTTTACCTTCGCGGTAACCCTCAGCACGGGCGATGTCTGCACCACCGAGGCGGCCAGCACAACGAAGGCGAATCCCTTCGGCACCGAATTCCATCGCAGTTTGGAGTGCCCGCTTCATGGCCCGGCGGAAACTGATCCGGCGCTCAAGCTGAACGGCGATTTGCTCGGCAACGAGTTGAGCATCGAGCTCAGGCTTACGAATCTCAATGATGTCGATTTTCACTTGGGCGCCTTTGCAGAGACCTGAGATTTCTTTCGTCATCACTTCGATTTCCTTACCTTGGCGACCAATGATCAAGCCAGGGCGGGAAGTGTGAAGCGTCACCCGAACACTGTTCCAAGCACGCTCGATCACCACTCGGGACAATCCAGCGTTTTGGAGCTTATTTTTCAGGTAGCCACGGATCGAGAGATCTTCGTGAAGCTTGTTGGTATAATCTTTGCCGCTGGCATACCATTTTGAGCGCCAGTCTTTGTTGACGGCGAGACGGAATGCGATCGGATTTACTTTTTGGCCCATGTTCGGTAAGGGATGAGATTAAGGGAGAAATGAGAGAATTATTCGGCAGCAGCTTCAACGGGTGCGTCTGCGACTTTTGGGGTGGCGGCTTTACGTGCCACTTTCTTTTTCTTCTCTGGGGCAGAGCCGACGAGAGTGATGGAAATATGACTGGTCCGCTTGAGAATAGGACCGGCAGAACCTTTTGCACGAGGCTTGAAGCGACGTAGCGTTGGACCACCGCCGATCACAGCTTCTTTGATAATGAGCGTGCTTGCATCCAGTGAAAAATTATTTTCTGCGTCAGCGATGGCAGTCTTGAGTGTCTTGCCGATGAGTTGAGCGGCCTTCTTGGGAGTGAAGGTCAAAATATCAAGGGCGCTCGAGACGGGGAGACCTTGAATTTCCCGGGCGACATCACGCGCCTTTTTAGGCGAGAGACGAACGAATTTAGTGGTGCTTTTGACTTCCATGAGACGGCGGACGTGAGTGGTTACTGCGCGGATGCTTGAGTTTCGAGAACGGCGAGATCGCCGGGGCGTGGAGATTCGGTGACATGGTCGAGGTGTTCGACAAAGGCACCACTGACGCCCTTGCGGACGTCTGCGAGAATGGCTTGTCCGTAGGGCTGTTGCCCGCGGGTGAGGCGAAAGGTCATGCCGATTTTAGCTCCTTGGTTTTCACCAAGATTCAAAACCATCATGCCACTTTCTTGATCGAGACTGACGATTCGTGCCTGCTGCAATGAGCCGGAACGAACATCGGGACGGGGCTTCTGGCGTAGTCCAAGGACTGCGTCAAGCTCTCTTAGTGAAGTTTCTACACGTAATCTTGCCGCCGGATCAGAGACCACCGCTTGACGGAGGTAATCATTGATCGCTGTTGACAGACGCGTGAAGGAAGATTCAAGGGATGAAGCCCGTTCGCTGGCGACTTGTAGATCGGCGGCAGCTTGAACAAGGCGGTCATCTCCTCCATCCAGTAAATTCTTACCGAGTGCTTCGAGACGCTCACGGACCTGAGCGAGTTGCTCAGAAGCTTGCTTCTCGCCGCGATTGGCCTCGGCAAGGCTACGATGGAGGTTGGTGTTTTGCTCTTGGAGTTCAGCGACGAACTCCTGTAATTCTTCCGCAGTCGGCGGTGCTTGAGCCACGCACATCTCGGCGGATACCAGCAACCCGAAGGCGGCGGTAAAAGCTTTGAGATGAAACGTGGAAGTCATGACGATTGAGAAATCGAGCAAACAAATTATTTCTTACCAATACCGCCGTGAGTGCGGAAAAGGCGAGTCGGAGAAAATTCGCCGAGTTTATGGCCAACCATGTTTTCGGTCACGTAAACGGGAACGAAGGTCTTGCCGTTATGCACGGCGAAGTTATGGCTGACGAAATCCGGTGTGATCATCGACTTGCGGCTCCATGTTTTGATGGGCTTGCGGTCGGATCCAGCATCGGCGACAGCATCAATCTTCGCGAGAAGCTTTTGATCGACGTATGGGCCTTTTTTAAGTGAGCGTGGCATAGGAAATTTGAGATTTCAGATTCGAGATTTCAGATGATGAAGAGATTATTTCTTCTTCGCTTTGTGGCGGGACTCCACAATGAAGACACTAGTGGTCTTACGCTTGTTACGAGTCTTCTGGCCCTTTGCGTGGCCCCATGGGCTGAGAAGATGCTGACGGCCACCACCGGACTTTGATTTACCTTCGCCACCACCATTCGGGTGATCGACTGGGTTCATCGTCATACCACGGACGGTTGGACGCACACCCTGCCAGCGAGTGCGACCCGCCTTGCCAGAGGTTTCGTTCATGTGATCGCGGTTTCCAACTTGACCGATCGTGCAGAAGCAGCGGTCGTTGAAGCGACGGATTTCACCGGAAGGCATTTTTACGAGTGCCCAGCCACCGTCGCGGTTGGAAAGGACGGCGAGCTGACCAGCAGCACGAGCCACTTTACCACCGTTACCAGGGATGAGTTCGATGTTGTGAATGGAAGTTCCGAGTGGCACGGCACTGAGTGGCATCGCATTTCCTGTTTTAGGAGCAACACTCGCACCCGCGATGATCGTCGCTCCGACTTCGAGACCGAGTGGAGCAAGGATGTAGGACTTTTGGCCATCTTCATACTGGATTAGCGCGATGCGGCAAGTACGGTTCGGATCGTATTCGATACCGAGGACCGTTGCTGGGGCGTCGTGCTTACCGCGCTTGAAGTCGATGAGACGATAATGACGCTTGTGCCCACCACCGATATGACGAGTGGTGATGCGCCCGGTATTATTGCGGCCACCACTGCGCTTGAGGGGTGTGAGAAGGCTCTTCTCAGGCTTGCTTTTGGTAATCTCGTCGAAGGACGGGAGATTCTTATAGCGGGCGGATGGTGTGATTGGCTTGAAAGTTTTCAGTGGCATGACAATCGGAACGTTAAAGTGTTACGTTTGGGGCTGCGGGTAAATTGCTTAGACGAGATCAAGCGATTCGCCTTCCTTGAGACGGACGATTGCTTTTTTCCAGTGGTTAGTACGGCCAGCATCAGCGCGGCGCTGGCGTTTGAGTTTTCCCTCGTAGTTGGCGGTGCGAACGGCCAATACCTTTTTCCCAAAAAGCTGTTCAACAGCTTGTTTGATTTCAAGCTTGTTGGCCTTGCGATCGACTTCGAGGGTGATCTCGTTGTTCGTCTCCTGAAGCATCGTTGCTTTCTCGGAGAGGTGGACGTTTTTAATGACCTGGTAAATGTCTTTCATAATCTCGGTGGTATGTCCGGGGTTCAGGCAGTGCGAGCTGCGAGTGTTTGTACAGCGTCCCCTACGAGGATGATGGTATTTGCGAGGAGGAGTTGCTCAACGTTGAGGTCGGAGCCGGTGACCAGCTGCGCCCATGAAACATTTCGGGCAGCCAGATAGGTAGAATCATCAAAATTGTTGGAAACTACGAGGATTTTTCCTGGCTTGGTGATGGCATCAAGAGCGGCGATGAAAGACTTGGTCTTGCCATCAGCAATCGAGAAGGAATCAATGGTGATGATCTTCTCCGCACGGACGAGATCACCCAAAGTACGACGAAGCGCGAGCTTACGGACCGTTTTCGGAACATGCTTGGAATAATCACGCGGACGAGGTCCGAAAACGACACCACCACCGACAAAGATCGGAGCGCGTTTGTCGCCGTGACGGGCACCACCGGTTCCCTTTTGCTTATAAATTTTACGATTGTTACCAGAAACCTCGCCACGGGTCTTGGTGCAAGCGGAGCCAGTGCGGCGGTTGGCGCGATAGGCGACCACAAGATCGTGGACGGCTTGTCGACCTTTCTCAGGGCCGACCAACACGAGGTTGGAGGCTTGAGCGTCTTCTGCGGTGAAAGTCTTAACGGACATGACTAGGAATCGTGAGAGGTTTCAAGGTGCCACCGGAATTAGGCGGACTTTTTCTTAGCGGGACGGACGGTGACGTAGTTGCCATTTGAGCCGGGAACTGCACCAGAGACGAGGATGACGCCGTCTTCAGGACGAATGGCGACGATTTTGAGATTTTGCACCGTGGAACGAGTTGTTCCCATGTGGCCGGGCATTTTTTGGTTTTTCCAAACGCGACCTGGAGTCGAGCGGCAACCGATGGCTCCCGTTCTGCGGTGCATCATGGAGCCGTGAGTCATTTTCAAACCACCGAAGCCGTGGCGCTTGACAGCACCTTGGAAACCGCGGCCCTTGGACTCACCGATCACGTCAACCCATTGGCCTTCTGTGAACGTTTCGAGACCGGGGTGAACGGTTGGCAATTCGACACCGTTTTCGAGACGGAATTCTTGGATGAAACGTTTCGGTGTCGAGCCAGCTTTCTTGAAAATGCCGAGAGCTGGTTTGCTGACGCGCTGCTCCTTTTGATCGCCATAACCGACTTGGACTGCAGTATAGCCGTCAGTTTCAGGAGTTTTAGATTGGAGAATCGTATTACCGGAAACGTCGATGACGGTGACGGAGATCATGGTGCCAGCCTGTTGATCGAACAGGCGGGTCATACCGATTTTTTTGCCGAGGAGGCCGAGTGACATGGCGATTAAGAAGTTGAGAGTAAAAAGTTGAGAGTTGAGAGTCCAGAAGTGGGAAACTCAGATACGGATGGTGATATCTACACCGGCAGGTAAGTTAAGCTTTTTGAGCTCATCCACGGTACGGGCGGTAGGATCGACGATGTCGAGAAGGCGCTTATGAGTGCGGATTTCGAATTGCTCCATCGACTTCTTGTTGACGTGGACGGAACGGTTGACACTAAACTTTTCGATACGGGTCGGAAGTGGGATCGGGCCGGCAACACGAGCTCCCGTGCGTTTTGCGGTCTCCACGATTTCTTGGGCGGAGCGGTCGATAGCGCGGTGATCGAAGGCACGCAGGCGGATGCGGATTTTCTGATTTTCCATATGAAGGTTGTTTGACGGTTTACGTGATGAACTACAGGGCGAGTAATCGGCTAACCGAGACGGTCACTTACGATTTCTTCGACGATATTGGTTGGGACTTGCTCGAAATGAGATGGAGTCATCGCATACGAAGCACGTCCCGATGAGAGAGTGCGGACGGCAGTGGAGTAGCCGAACATTTCCTTGAGTGGCACATTGGCATGCACGATGGAAAGCTTGCCTTTAGACTCCGTATTTTGGATTTGACCACGACGACGGCTGAGGTCTCCCATGACATCACCTTGGTAATCGTCAGGGGTGGAAACTTCTACGGCCATGATCGGTTCGAGCAAGATCGACTTGGCTTTTTTAAAGCCGTCTTTCATCGCAAAAATGGCAGCCATGGTGAAGGCATTTTCATTAGAATCCACATCGTGGTAAGAGCCATCGAGGATTTCGACATGGACATCAATGACTGGATAGCCAGCGATGATGCCATTGGTCATCGACTCGTTAATGCCCTTGTAGACCGCATTGATGTATTCCTTAGGAATGGTGCCACCGATGACTTTGTTCTCGATGGTGAGTCCTTTGCCCTTTTCGTTAGGCTTGATGGAAATAATGACGTGACCGTATTGGCCACGACCGCCAGATTGCTTGATGAGCTTACCTTCGCCTCCAGCGGCTTGGGTGATCGTCTCACGGTAAGCGATTTGTGGAGCACCCGTGTTGGCCTCGACTTTGAATTCACGGCGGATGCGATCAATGATGATCTCTAGGTGAAGTTCACCCATGCCAGCGATGATCGTCTGGCCAGTTTCTTCGTCGGTCTTGACGATGAAAGTCGGGTCTTCTTCGGAAAGACGACCGAGAGCGAGGCCAAGTTTTTCTTGATCGGCCTTGGTTTTCGGCTCGACTGCCATCGAGATAACGGGCTCCGGGAAAGTAGGCGGCTCGAGAACCACATCGTGGTTTTCAGCAGCGAGTGTATCGCCAGTGGTAACGTTTTTAATGCCGACCATCGCAGCGATATCACCCGAGTAACAAGCATCAATGTCTTTGTGCTCGCTCGCTTGAATTTGGATCAAACGGCCAACTCGCTCGGAACGGCGGGTGCGCGGATTATAAACCGTGTCGCCTTTGCGAATCACTCCCGAGTAAACACGGAAGAAAACGAGCTTCCCAACGAACTTGTCGGCCCAAAGTTTGAAGGCAAGTGAGACAAATTTTTCGTTGTCAGAAGTGACGACTTGGATTTGCGTCTCCTCATGATCTGGGTCCATGCCGATCGCCGCGGGGATGTCGAGCGGGCTTGGAAGATAATCGATCACGGCGTCGAGCAGATACTGAACACCCTTGTTTTTGAAAGCCGAGCCACCAGCGACGGGGACGAGCTTGTTTAAAATGGTAGCGCGGCGGATGCCTTGCTTGAGTTCTTCCAGCGTGAGCGACTCTTCATTGAGGAATTTTTCGCCGACTGCATCATCGACATCGGCGACGGCACTGATGAGCTCCTCATGGGCTTTCTTGCAGATTTCAATGAGCTCACCTTCTAGATCCTTGACGGTGTAGGTGGAGCCGAATTTATCGTCATCCGAAAAATAAACGGCTTTTTGGTTCACCACGTCGATCTGGCCGATGAGCTGATCTTCCGAACCGATGGGGATGAGAATGCGGACCGCGTTCGCACCGAGCTTTTCCTTCACCTCGTTGAAAACGTTGTCGAAGTTGGCACCGGTGCGGTCCATCTTGTTGACGAACACAAGACGAGGCACGTTGTATTTCGTCGCTTGTCGCCAGACGGTTTCGGATTGCGGCTGGACGCCAGCGACTCCACAAAAAACGACGATTGCACCATCGAGAACTCGGAGAGAACGCTCAACTTCAGCAGTGAAGTCAACGTGGCCGGGAGTGTCGATGATGTTGATCCGATTTTTCTGACCGGGGAAAAGCTTGGTCATCCCCTCTTCCTCATGCTGCCACCACTCGGTGGTGACGGCTGCGGAAGTGATGGTGATTCCTCGTTCACGCTCTTGCTCCATCCAGTCGGTCGTTGCGCCACCATCGTGGACTTCGCCGATTTTATGGATCATTCCCGTGTAAAACAGAATCCGCTCGGTGAGCGTCGTCTTCCCCGCATCGATATGTGCAGCGATCCCGATATTTCGGGTGCGCTCGAGCACGTATTGGCGGTTTGGACTATTCGGATTCACTTGCGGAAAATTTGCTAGAGCACTCGGGTCAAATTAGAAACGGAAGTGAGCGAAGGCGCGGTTGGCTTGCGCCATCTTATGCACATCATCGCGTTTGCGGACGGCACTGCCTTGATTATTCGCGGCGTCTTTGATTTCGTTCGCAAGAGCGACATGCATTGGAGTGCCTTTACGATTGCGAGCGTAGTTGACGAGCCAACGCATGGAGAGTGACTCGGAACGATCTGGAGCCACCTCGAGCGGCACTTGATAGGTTGCACCACCGACACGGCGGGATTTCACTTCCACGCGTGGTTTGGTATTTTCTACAGCACGAGTGATGACTTCGAGTGGGTCGATGGTATCGACACCTTCGTTGGCCCGATCAATCGCAGCATAAACGATGCGTTGGGCGAGTGAACGCTTACCGTCTTCCATCACCTTGGTGATGAGGTGACCGACGAGAGGACTGTCGTAACGTGGATCGCGACGGTCTGGCTTGGTGAAAATGCGCTTGCGGCGTGGCATTGCAGTGGAAGTTAGTGTTTGGTTAAAACGGGTGAATTACTTCTTCCCGCCTTTTTTGGCAGGAGCGGCGACAGCACCGGGTTTCGGGCGTTTCGCACCGTATTTGGAGCGTGATTGACGGCGCTTATCGACACCGAGAGTATCGAGCGAACCACGAACGATGTGGTAACGAACACCTGGAAGGTCCTTCACCCGGCCACCGCGAACGAGGACGATGGAGTGCTCTTGAAGATTGTGTCCTTCACCGCCGATGTAGGCAATGACTTCGAATCCGTTGGTGAGGCGCACCTTGGCCACTTTACGGAGAGCCGAGTTGGGCTTCTTGGGCGTCCGGGTCATGACTTGGAGACAAACTCCGCGGCGCTGTGGGCAGTTGACAAGAGCGGGTGACTTCGACTTTTCGGCCGGAGTGTGGCGTCCCTTGCGAACGAGCTGATTGATGGTCGGCATGATTTCCTGCGTGGTTCTGGTTTTGCATGGGTGCAAACCGGCGCGACGACAAGGAGACCTTGCTGAAGCTTTTTTCCGGAGCTGCACCCGATAAATTTTCCCTGTGTTGAAGGTCTGCCTCTCATGGGAAAGGCGGGCAGACCGTGTTGCGGGGCGGCGAACATAGGAGTCGAACCCCACCTGACAAGCCCTATTTTGAAAATTCTCCGGATTTTTTTCAGCCCGGCGGTGAAAGGAGAAATGGTTGATTGTGGATGGC
>JANORE010000346.1:0-8044 GCA_031415155.1 Akkermansiaceae bacterium
GAACATAGATGAAGTCACGCTCTTGAAAGAACTGGTGGATGGCATACGCCAAACGACTTCTCATGCGGAAAACGGCACCATAGAGATTCGTCCGCGGGCGGAGATGGGCGATGGAGCGGAGAAATTCTGGGCTGTGACCCTTTTTCTGAAGTGGATAATCTTCCGGTGCTTCTCCTAATAAATGGAGAGAGGTCGCTTGCATTTCCCACCGTTGTCCGGCGGCAGGCGAGGCGATTAACTTCCCGCGAACTTCGATCGAAGCTCCGGTGTTCATTTTTAAAATGTTTTCGTATCCGGGAATCACGGAGTCCGCGACGATTTGGAGATTGCCGAGGCAGGTGCCGTCGTTGAGCTCGATAAAGGAAAATGTCTTGGAGCAGTCCCTGCGAGATCGGATCCAGCCAGCCACCTGAATGTCTTCGCTGGCTTCGGTCTGGGTAAGAACCTGTTTAATGAGTGATCGCATGAGCGTGATTAGCGAGCAGGTTTTCCCTTGTCAAAGCGTGGTGTGAAATTGGGTCGTAATTTTTTACTCGGACTCTCGTATCAAACAGTCTCCAATCTATGTTAGCGAATATGAAATTCTTATCACGTTGTTTGATTTTTGCCATGGTGCCTCCTGCGTTCGCTTGGTCGCCCAGTCAAGAGCCGCCGAAAATACCGTTAGACTCCTTCGTGGTTCCAGATGGACTCGAAGTCACGGCTTGGGCAGCGTCGCCTGCGCTTTTTAATCCGACCAATTTAGACATCGATCACCTTGGCCGGGTCTGGGTGACGGAAGGCGTGAACTACCGGAAGAAATCGGATCGGCAGCCTGAGGGCGACCGGATTGTGATTTTACAAGACAGCGATGGAGACGGGAAATCGGATCGTTCGCGAGTGTTTTGGCAAGATCCAGAACTGGTTTCCCCGTTGGGCATTGCGGTTTTCGACAACGTGGTGATCGTCTCACAGCCGCCGAATTTATTAAAACTAACGGATGTGAACCGTGACCTGAAATTTGATCCAGCAGGGGGTGACACGAGGGAAGTCTTGCTCACGGGGTTCAATGGCAAAAATCACGATCACTCACTTCATTCCCTGACCGCTGGACCGGATGGGAAGTGGTATTTTAACCAAGGTAACACCGGCTGCGTATTCACCGATCAATCAGGAAAAACCTTCTACGTGGGCAGTGGCTATTATCAAAATGGCGGCGGGGAATGGCCGATTGATACCAAGGCGATTTCTGGAAAAAAAAGCGATGATGGCTTCGTCTACGTCGGTGGCTGCTCGGTGCGGATGAATCCAGATGGGACGCGAGCAGAAATCATCGGCCATAACTACCGGAACTCCTACGAGCAGACGATCAATTCGCGAGGTTTTGTTTTCCAAAACGACAACGATGACACGGAAGGTTGCCGGGTGAGTCATGTGATAGAAGGTGGCAGTGCGGGCTTCTTTTCCCGCGATGGCATGACTGGCTGGCAAGCTGGCAGGCGTCCCGGACAGACGATCCCCATCGCGGAGTGGCGGCAGGAAGATCCCGGAAGTATGCCTGCGGGTGATGTGTACGGTGGTGGCTCGCCGACGGGGGTTGGCTTCTACGAAAACGGAGCACTGGGTGAAAAATTTGCGGGCACGCTGCTTTGTTGCGAAGCCGGACGGAATGTCGTTTTCGGCTATCAGCCGACTCCAGACGGTGCTGGATTCAAGCTGGATCGCACTGATTTCCTGACCTCCAATCCCGAAAAAGAATTTGATGGTTCCGATTTCACGGGTGGCGTCAAAAAACAGCCAAACTTGCCTGAAAATGTCGTCGCTAAGATCAATTTCCGCCCATCCGATATCTGCATCGGCCCAGATGGTGCAATCTATGTCACCGACTGGACGGATCCACGAGTCGGCGGGCACAGCACTCTGGATGAGGCCGCGTCTGGCGTCATTTATCGGATCGCGCCGAAGGGTTTCAAGCCGTCCATTCCGGTGTTCGATCTTAGCACCGTCGAGGGCGCGGTGACGGCCTTGAAATCTCCGGCTGTCAATGTCCGGTCCCTCGGATTTTCTAAATTGAAATCTGCCGGAGCATCTGCCTTCGAAGCAGTCGATCAAGTCTTGCAGGATGCAAATCCCTACGTCGCCGCTCGTGCCGTCTGGCTGATGCCCTATCTCGGGGAAAAGGGCCGTGCGAAGCTCGACTCGCTCATTGCGAGTCCAGATGCGGCGACGCGGTTGGTTGCTTTTCGTGCCATTCGCCGCACGGATGGCGTTGTCGATGACTTGCCGTATGCGCGTCAACTTGCTGGAGATCCTGCGCCGGAAATCCGCGTGGAGGCCGCACTCGCCATGCGCCGCCGTAGCTTCGAGAAAGCGCGCGATGTTCTCGTTTCTGTGGCCGCCAAGTATGACGGTAAGGATCGTTCCTATTTGGAATCTTTAGGACTAGGTGCCAGCCATCACACTGCCGCCTTGTGGGCAGCCATGATGGAAAAAATGAAGCCCGGCGAGCCTCTGGCGTGGTCTGATTCATGGGCTCGCTTGACTTGGCGGTTCATGCCAGAGGCTGCCGTGCCAGCTTTGAAAGTCCGGGCAGCGGCCACCAGCCTGACCGAAGAACAACGCGGACTCGCGGTGGATTCGATTGCTTTTATCAAGTCCCAGGCCTCGGCTGATGCCTTGATGGATCTCGCTTCGGTCGCTTCTCCGGTGAAGGAGAAAGCCTTGTGGTGGTTGATCCATCGAAATGAAGGCGAGTGGGCTTCTTATGGACTCAAAGAGGAAATGGAAAAACGTGGGTTGATCGAAAAAGTGGTGCCTCTGGTGGAAGTCACGATGCCGGATAGACCCGCGAGCATGAAATTCATCGTCGCCGATGTCATGGCACTCAAGGGCGATGCCGGACGAGGGAAAATCGCCGCGAACCGTTGCGTGATGTGCCACCAAGTCAATGGCGTGGGAGCAGACTACGGCCCGCAGTTGAAAGGATTTGGCAGTCGCCAATCCGCAGAAGTCGTCGCCCGATCCATCGTGGATCCATCGTATGATGTTTCCCACGGCTACGAAGGAACGACGCTCACGCTCAAGGATGGCAAGCGCATCGATGGCCGCATCATCTCGGATCATGACTCCATCGTGATCCAATCCACGGGTGGCGTGAGCCAGAAGGTTCCTAAAAATCAAGTGGCGAACCGAGGAAAGTTGGATCGGTCCCTCATGCTGAGTGCCGATCAACTCGGAATGACCGCTCAAGATGTCGCCGATGTGGTCGAGTGGATGAAAGCGTACTAACTTGGCTTGGCCGATGTTTCCCAACAGTGGGGAAGGGGAGTTCCGCTTCTTTTTTTAAATCACACGCGACCACAGCACCTTGAGGTAGCGGGATTCTGGGTAATTCGAAAGTGTCGGGTGATCTGGCCCGGCACCGGTGCGGTCGAAGGTTTGCAACCGCTTGTTCCGGCGGTGGGCGGAGGTGATGACGATCTGCTCGAACTCACCCGCCCCGAGCTGGCCGGAGCATGAGCATGTGACGAAGAGCCCTTCCGGCGCCACGAGTTGCAGTGCGAGTTTGTTTAAATCCGCATATTTTGCGATGCCCGTCTCGTCCTCACGACCATGGATAAACTTCGGTGGATCGGCGATCACGAGATCCCAAGTGCGACCGTTTTCGATCATCGTTCTGGCCCAAGTGAAGGCGTCGGCATGAGTGAATTTCACCCGTGCGTTGTTCAAATTTGCATTCCGCTTCGCCATGGCGATGGCCGTCTCGTCGAGATCCACGCCCGTGACATCCTCGGCTCCAGCAAGAGCGGCAGAAATCCCAAATCCGCCCGTGTAGCAGCAGAGATCCAGCACGGTGCGGCCAGCGGCCAGCGCGCCGAATTTCTTGCGGCTATCTCGCTGATCGCAGAAAAATCCGGTCTTGTGACCCTCGCTGAAATCCACCTCGTAGCGGACGCCGTGCTCGCGGATTTTCACCGAGCGCACCTTGTCTGACTCCACGCCACCAAGGCGCGGGATGCCCTCGATCCTTGCTAAATCCATATCCACGCCCACGACGACACGCTTGGTATCGAAGCATTCGTGGAGCAGGGGAAGCCATTTGGAGAGGCGCTGCCAAGCTGCCAGATTCGTAATTTCCACCGAGAGCACATCCGCGAATTTGTCTGCTACGATGCCCGGCATGAAATCCGCGTCACCGTGGATGGCGCGGTAGCTGTCAGTTTCCGCGTCGAGCTTGAGCACCTCGCGGCGGAGGCTTGCGGCCCGGCGGATCGCGTTTTCAAAAAATGATTCATCGTCGAGTTCTTCCAGCGAATGACTGACGATCCGCAGCGGCATCCGCGACTTCGGATTCCATAATCCCCAGCCAAATGGTGTGCCTTCCTTACCGAGCACGAGAACGAATGACCCCGGCATGGCATCGCGAGAAACCTCGCCAATCATCTTCGGCCAGATCGAGGGGTGGAATGTTTGATACTTGAGTTGGACAGTCGGCACGGCGGAAATACGCAGTAGCGACGAAAAAATGTCCATGGATAAAATCGCGATAAGCTTCCGCAGGCCTCACGCGAGGGGGCAGGGCATTAGAAAGTCGGTACGAATGGCTAGAAATTTGAACCGCCAAGACGCCAAGTAAGCCAAGGAAACTCGAAATCACTTTCTCTGAAATCAGATCCCGTCCTCTCAGAGTTTTCCTGAGTGTGGTTGCCCAGCACGCAGCAGAATCTCAATTTCCCGGAAACTGCTCTGCGATATTCGCTAAAATTTCATCGACCGGAGCGAGCCGACCGATGCCTTCATAGCCGCAAGCAAGATCTCCCTCGGCAGGACCGATAATCTGGCATCCGTCGGCGATGAGTTGTGCGATATTCCGTTGAGTGGCCGGATGCAGCCACATTTTCCCATTCATCGCAGGAGCAAGTAAAACGGGCGTCTTGCGCGGCAGGGCTAAGTAAATGGAGGACAGTGGATCGGGCGAAAGCCCATTCGCAAGTTGCCCAAGAATATTGGCGCTGGCTGGAGCAATGACGAATAAATCCGCGTGGTCTGCCAGCTCGATATGGCCGGGTTTCCAAGATTGCTTTTCATCTTCTAGCGAGACCAACACCGGTTGACGAGTCAGGGTCTGGAGCGTGAGAGGAGTGATAAATTCCGCTGCCGAGCGAGTCATGACGACGTGGACTTGGTGGCCGTGTTTGACCAATTGCGAAGCGAGATCTGCCGCCTTGTAAGCGGCAATCGAGCCAGAGATGCCGAGGACGATATTCATGCGATTGCTGGAACTTATTTAAGAAATGCCATGAAGGAAATGAGAAATACTTCACTCCTCCTGGACCATTTTTACAAATTTTGATTCTAGAAACCTGCGAGCCAAAGGGCGGAGTGGATCTTAAAATCGATGATTTTACCTGCGGTTTCTTGCTCAGTGAGCCATTCGCGGAGACTAGAGATGGGGATGTGATGAACGGTGATTTGCTCGCCTGCCACGCCACCGCCTGAGGTTTCACGGACGAGATCGGTGGCGTGGAAGAGATGAGTGAATTCTGAGGTCATTCCTGCGGAAGTCGGACTCGCGATGAGTGGCTTGATCGAGCCGCAACGATAGCCGGTCTCCTCTAATAACTCGCGGCGAGCGGTCTCAGCGAGGGCTTCTCCGGCGTGTTCTCCTTCGTCGCCAATGAGTCCAGCAGGAATTTCGATGACGGTTTTTTGCATGGGAATGCGAAATTGCTCAATGAGAACGACTTCGTGATTCGCCGTGGTCGCAAGAATGCCGACGCAGCCATCGGCATTTGGCCGACGGACATACTCCCAGTGGCCGATGCGATAGATTCCGAGCCAGCGGCTTTCAAAAAGTATTTCAGGAGTAGGCATCATATCAATTTTGGGGTAAGAAACATTGGCGTAACCGCGTATCTACCGTTACTGCTCGCTCGTTAATGTCCCGCTACGATTTCCAAATTCCCGTCACCTTCAAGCATCGTGTTGTTTTTACCAGAAATGCTTTTTCTTTAGAGAATCCAGCGCTGGCTGAAATTCTAAGTGAAGGCGGTGGTCGCCGAGCGTTAATTTTTGTCGAGGAAATGGTGGCCATCTTGTGGCCTGAGTTGGCCGAT
The DNA here is from genome assembly GCA_031415155.1 of Akkermansiaceae bacterium. Taxonomy (GTDB): domain Bacteria; phylum Verrucomicrobiota; class Verrucomicrobiia; order Verrucomicrobiales; family Akkermansiaceae; genus Luteolibacter. The sequence continues at coordinate 6,096 of JANORE010000346.1, forward strand.
GAGGCTCAGGCTTACTTCGCGGACTTGGCTTTAGATTTCCACGGATCGATCATTCTGCCCGGTGGGGAATCCGTCAAAGCAGACGATCAGATTGTTAGAAAAGTCTGGGAGGAAATTGATGTGGCACACCTCGATCGACATTCGTATGTGTTAGCGATTGGCGGTGGCGCGTTTTTGGACGCAGTCGGCTATGCGGCGGCGACAGCGCATCGTGGTGTTAGATTGGTAAGATTTCCCACGACGACTCTTTCGCAAGATGACAGCGGTGTCGGAGTGAAATGCGCGATCAATGGATTCGGGAAAAAAAACTGGATCGGAGCATTCGCCGTACCGTTCGCCGTGATCAATGATTTCCGCTATTTACATAGCCAAGACGAGGAAACTCGGCGGGGTGGCCTGATCGAGGCGGTGAAGGTGGCGCTGATCCGAGATGGTGAATTCTTCGAGTGGATTGAGAACCATCTGACGTTACTTGCCGCGCTGGATCCTGAGACTCTTGAAACGTGCGTCGAGAAATCGGCATTGCTTCATGCGCAGCACATCGCCACCAGCGGTGATGCCTTCGAGACTGGATCAAGCCGACCCTTAGATTTTGGTCATTGGGCCGCGCACAAGTTAGAGGCGATGGCTTCTTACCAGCTTTTCCACGCGCCGGCAGTGGCGGTCGGCTTGGCGTTGGATGTCATTTATTCGGCGCGAGTTGGCCTGCTACCATTTTCTGTCGTAGACCAGGTTTTTCGAGTGCTTCATGGGCTGGAGCTCAGTATTTATCATCCAGCTTTAGATTGGTTAGATGAAGCGGGGAGACGGCGGATCTTTGGCGGAATTGATGAATTCCGCGAGCATCTGGGTGGCGAGCTTACCATTTTATTATTGGAGGATATTGGTCGAGGAAGCGATGTGCATGAGCTGGATGAAGTTTTGCTGGGTGAGTGTATCAATGAGCTTCGCACGCGTTGGGAAAGCGGGCTTTGAAGTGCTTGCATTCTCTGAAAATTGCTCCTAGCTCCGCTCATGCGTTTCCGCTTGATCACTCATTTATTGCTAGTCCCTGCATTGGCCGCTTCGCTCCAAGCCGCCTTCTCGGTGCTTCCAGAAGTTTCTGCGGCAGCGCCACCCGTGGCAGATGGCCCGGCCAAAGAAGCCATGGCTTCCTTCCAAGAAGGCAAACATGCGAAAGCCGTGGAAATCGCGAAACCGCTTGCTGATAAGGGGGATCCAGATGCTCTTTATCTCATGGGTTTCGCCCACGAATCGGGCAAAGGAGTGGAAATCTCGGGTGAAAAAGCACTTGAGTATTATCGCAAGGCCGTAGCGCTAAAGCATCAAGACGCCGTTTACCGGATGTCATTCATATTGCTGGCTTCTGAAAAAAAGGACGACCGTGAGCAAGCACGCGTTGCCCTTGAAGCGGCCGCAGCGAGTGACCCTACCGTCGCCTCACGTATTCTGGGCGAAGCCTATTTACGCGGGCGTCTCACCGAGGAGGCGGATCCAGTCAAGGCGATTTCTTGGTGGAAAAAAGCCGCAGACGCAGGCGACATCCCGTCGGTGCTGCTCATGGCACGGTTTTATGAAGGACAGTTCGGATTTCCGGAATTGAAAAATATCGATGAATCGCTGACAAAATATACCAAGGCCGCCGGGCTTGGCGATACTGGAGCGATGGCCTCTCTTGGCTCTCGATTGCTCAGCGGCGATGAAAAAAATCGTGATGAAGCGAAGGGCCGCGAGTGGATCAAGAGAGCGATTGCAGGCAAAGAATATTCCGGCTACCTCGCACTTGGCGACTACGAGGAAAACGTCAAAAAGAATCTCAAAGCCGCACTTTCTGAATACGAACGAGGCAAAGATGCGGGTCAGATCGACTGCGTTCTCCGCACGGCTGAATTCTATATCCAAGGGAAAGGAACGGAAAAAGACACCACTCGGGGCCTCGCCCTCTTGGA